>JACZVC010000002.1 GCA_022572885.1 Pseudomonadota bacterium
TGGATCAGCAGCCACGCAACGACGACGTAGGCAACGCCGCTGCGAAACACGTTGCGGCGCCTTAGTTCATTGATGAACTGCGAGATGTTGACCATAACAGGCTCCCACCGTCTGGACCAAGAGTAGCTTAGTCAGCCGTTTAATTCAGTCAAAGTGCTTGCGAGGCTTGAGTTCGTGGGTCTATTTTGCCCCAGCTAAGACACTTTTTCGGGGCCACTGGTAACGCGGGCACCTGAGAGACCTGAAGGTCTGGATCGCTCCGGGTATACCGGAGATTCCGTTTCTTGAGAGGATGTGTGGAAAAATCAGGACATCCAACGTCTTTAAAAGGCATCAACACCAGCAGTGGACACTATTGATTGGACAGCATGGCAGCGTTCTTAAAGGTGGAATCCGATAGTGCCGGTCCGCAGGCAGGCGACCTGACCGTCGCATCAGTCGATGCGAAACTTCCTGGCCAGCCAGTAATCGGTGCTGAGATAGCGGCCGCCGCCGATAATCAGCAAGGCCATCAGCATCACCAGGTAAGTCGCGGCAAACTCTATGCCGTTGTTCAGCTTGACGATGGACCCGCTGCCGTTCAGGTAGCGATAGTTGCCGTGTTCGCGCAGGATGGTCTTGGCCTTGGCCAGCCGTTTCGAGCCTTCGATCGTGCGCTCGTTGGTGTTCAGACACTCGACGAAGGTTTTGAACGGGCCAGCCGTATCGTATTCGGTGGTTCCCTGCACGCAGACCGGTGACGGAAATGACGGGGCGATCGCCGCCCAGCCGTTCTTGAGATGAACCGAGTATCCGGCGACGAACATCATGACCATCAGTGGCAGGGATATCCAGCGTACGGCCAGGCCCGCCAGCAGTAAAAATCCACCAATCAATTCGATCCAGATCGACATCTGCCAGCTCAACTCGGGCGGAAGAATATTAAAAGGAAAAGGGAAGCTCTCCAGCATGCTGCCGAAATAATTGGCGCCAGTGAGCTTTTCCCATCCCGACACGATCAGCACCGGTCCGAGGATCAAGCGCAACGCCAGCGAAGCGACACCATCGAGATGGCTGGTGATATTTTTCAGTTGCGCATTAAATTTGCTGACATGGTTCAAAATTGCGGTCATATTTCGACTCCTGGATAGAGATTATTTGCCGCCAGTCGGGATTCTGAACCAGCCCGTTGGGGCGTCAGGTTTGGGTACCGAGAATAATGTCTTTGTCGTGAAGGTCTGCAAGAATATCCTTGCCGCCCTCGCTGACTACCTGCGGGTTGGGATGTTTAATTTCGGTAGCGATTCGGGCCAGGAGTTCACCACCCGTTCCGGTAATTGCAGCGTCCTGGAGTAACTCCAGCAGGCGGGCGGTGACCGCGTTGATCTCCATGAAACCCACCTGGTCGTCGCGGTTCCGATAAACCACCAGGAACGTGCTTTGCCCGGCAGGCTCTTGCGGCTGGTTTGCCGGGGAAATCCGGTGTACCGGGTAGTCGTAAGCCAGCACCCAGGCCAGGGGCGACAGCACCGGCCGGCCGGCCATCAGGTCGCCATCCGGGTCGATGCCGGCAAGATCGAATTCCGCCGTATCGATCTGCAGGGCAAGCTCGACCCACTCATAGTGGGCCAACTCGTTCAAAAAAGGCGGCTCGTCATTCGCGGCCGTGTGCTCATCCTGTAGGTAGCCCAGAAAATCTTTGGGAACCTGCAGAAAATACGGCGTCTGCGAGCGATGTGTGGAGAAATACTGGCGGATCAGAACGCGCCAGCGTTCGTCACCCATTATTTTGCTCAATACCGGAAAGGTTCCGGCCAGCAATTTGACCAGGTTGTTGAAAAACAGGTCCCGATAAATTGTCATTCGCCGGTCTTCGATACCTCCCGGCGCTGGTTGATTCTCCGGGTCGCGAATATGCGCGGCAAAAGCGTGTTGCAATTGCTGGAACGGCAAGCTTTTATCCATGCGAAACTCTCGCCGAGGGCTGCGACCATTTTTTCTGCAACTCGATAATGATATCCATCTCACGCATCAGCTCCGCCAGCGGCGGAATATCGAAGTCGCGTTCGAGCAGGGTCGGTACGACGCCGCAATGGGCATAAGCCTTGTCGAGAAGTTGCCAGACCGGGTCAATCACATCGGCGCCATGGGTATCGATTCGTAAATCCTCGGCTTCCACGTAATGCCCGGCAACGTGAAAGTAAACCACGCGGTCTGCCGGCAACGCGGTCAGGAATTCCTCCGCGTCATAGTTGTGGTTGATGCTGTTGACATAGATGTTGTTGACATCGAGCAGCAGGCCGCAATCGGCTTCCTCGAGTACCGCTTTGATAAACTCTATTTCCGTCATCTCCTGGCCGGGTGCCGCATAGTAGGAAACGTTTTCGATCGCAAAAGGCCGTTCCAGGATATCCTGTACCTGGCGAATCCGGTCGGCGACATGATGGACCGCGTCGGCGGTAAAAGGGATTGGCATCAGGTCGTAGAGGTGGCCGTGGTCGCTGCAGTAACTCAGATGCTCGGTGTAAAAGCGAATGCCGTGCTCGTCGAGAAAGCGCCGCACCTGCTGTACAAACTCGACATCCAGCGGTTCGGGGCCGCCGATCGACAAAGACAGGCCGTGACAAACGAACGGGTATCTCTCGGTAAACGCGCGAAACCGTTTCCCCAGCCGGCCACCGACGCCGATCCAGTTTTCCGGCGCGGCCTCCAGGAAACCGATCTGCTCCGGCGACTGGTTCTCCAGAGGATTCAACAAACCCCGGCGCAGACCCAGTCCGGCGCCTTTAACGGGATAGTTTTCGCTCATTCAGTCCTCCGGACATTCGCTTGCAGGCATCGACCCGTCCTTAGCAGCAAATGACCGCGACCGGCGGGTAATTATTACAAATTCGGCGATCCAGCTTACGCCCGGTCCGTTCGACCGACAAGCGGGTCAGGGTTTCCCTGCTTCTTTTTCGCCGGGTCGGGCTGGCCTGTTTTTTGCCGGTACTCGCACAGGTCCTCGATCGGGCACTGCGGGCAAAGCGGGCGTTGTGCCTTGCAGATGTATCGGCCATGCAATATCAGCCAGTGGTGCGCATCCTGGCGAAATTCTTCCGGGACCAGCCTGAGCAGTCTTTTTTCGACTTCCAGCGGGGTTTTCCCCGGCGCGATACCGGTGCGGTTGGCAACCCTGAAAATATGCGTATCGACGGCGATGGTTATTTCGCCGAAGGCGGTATTCAGGATGACGTTGGCGGTCTTGCGACCGACCCCGGGCAGGCTTTCGAGTTCGACCCGGGTGCGCGGGACCTCGCCGGCAAATTTTTTCTCGAGCATGCGGCAGGTGGCGATGATGTTTTTCGCCTTGGTGTTGTACAGACCGATGCTGCGGATGTGTTTTTTCAAGCCATCCACGCCGAGTCCGAGCATCGCCGATGGCGAAGCGGCGACCGCGTACAGGCCGCGGGTCGCTTTGTTCACGCTGATATCGGTGGCTTGCGCGGAGAGGATGACGGCAACCAGTAATTCGAATTCGGAATGGTAAAGCAGTTCGGTCGTCGGCGTGGGATTGGCGGCTTTGAATCTGCTAAAAATTTCCAGCCGCCTGGCGCGGTTCATGCCCGCTCGCTCGCCACATCGCTGCCCGGTGCAACCGCTGCAAGGCGGGCATAGCGGTGATCCAGGGTATTTTTTAACGCCACCAGCATGCCGAGGCCGATAAATGCGCCCGGGGGCAGCAGCGCGAGGAGAAATCCGTGTTCCGGGTCGAAAAACTGCAAGGTCCAGTTGCTGGCGATATCGCCGAACAGCAAGTCGGCGCCATCCAGCAAGCTGCCGCGCCCGATCAGCTCCCGCGCTGCGCCAAGCACGACCAGCGTTGCCGCGAATCCACTGCCCATTGCCAGACCGTCGAGCAGCGATGGCAGCGGCCGGTTTCGGGAGGCGAACGCCTCGGCGCGGCCGATGATCGCGCAGTTGGTGACGATCAGTGGTACGAAGATGCCGAGCACCCGGTACAGACCGTGAAACCAGGCATTCATGACCAGTTCGATGACGGTTACCAGCGAGGCGATCAGCAGCACGAAGACCGGGATGCGAATTTCGTCCCGCAACCAGTTGCGGCTTAAAGACACCACCAGGTTTGAAGCACAGAGCACAGCGATGGTTGCGATGCCAAGTCCCAGGCCATTGACCAGGCTGTTGCTGACCGCCAGCAGCGGGCAAAGCCCCAGCAATTGAACCAGCGCGGGATTATTGTTCCACAAGCCGGTGTTAACGATTTCCCTGTTGGCGGTGTTCATGGCTGGCTTTCCGTCTCAAACCGGTAACTATCGCCGGCGGCTGCAGCAAACAGCCGTTGTTGATGCTGGTTAAAATACAACATCGCCTTGTGGACTGCCTGAACCACGGCCCGGGGGCTGATTGTCGCCCCGGTGAGTTGATCGAACCGGCCACCGTCTTTCTTCACCTGCCAGTCCGCTGGCAGGGCACTCGCCAGCGACAGGCCAGGAAACTGCTCAACCCAGTCGGAGCGTTGCTGGTCGATCCCATCGCCCAGACCCGGTGTCTCGCGGTGAGCCACGATCCTGACTCCCGCCAGCGTGCCATCGGCATAGATGCCAACCAGCAGGCGAATCACGCCGTTGTAACCATTGGGGGCCTGCGGTGATATGATCAGGCCGACCGGCTGTCCTAGCCGGCGCGCCCGGTAAACGGCGACGCCCTGGTCGCTGCCAAGCAGTTTCGTATCGATTACATCAATGGTATCCGTAAAAAAATCGTTATCGTAGGCTGACGCGGGTATCAACTCGTTGAGGCTGCGCATCATGTACTCGCGCTCGTTCTTTGCTATCCTGTCTGCTGTCAGCGCATAGAAAAAAGTTACGACTCCCACGCCGATTACGGCAAACAAAAACAGGTTCAGACCGGAGCGGCTCATCAACCTGAACAAGTTTCCGCGGTCAGTCATGGCCATAAACCCGTGGCCTGGTGTAATGGTCGATTAATGGCGTCGTCATATTCATAAACAGCACGGCGAAGGCGACACCATCCGGAAACCCGCCCCAGGTACGAATCACGTAAACGAGAATGCCGATACCCGCGCCATATATTTTCTGACCGCGGGGCGATATCGGTGCAGTGACCGGGTCAGTTGCAATAAAAAACGCACCGAACAGCGCGGCGCCGGCGAACAGGTGAAACCCGGATGGCACATAGGCGCCCGGGTTCAGCAAGTACATGATGGCTGCTGTCACAAACAGGCCGAGCAACATGAACGTCGGGATCTGCCAGCGGATGACGCCCTTGTAGAGTAGCCACATGCCACCCAATGCACTGTATATGCCGATCCACTCCCAGCCTTTCCCGGCGAAATTTCCAAACAACGGCCCGTTCTTGATTTCCGAGTAGTTCCTCGCCTGTGCCAACTCGTTCCTCGTCACATCCAGTGGCGAAGCGGCGGTGATCGTGTCCATCGCTTGCCCGGCCGGCAGGTTTCCGGTGAGCAGGTAAAAAAGACTGTCGCCGAAATCGGGGTGGGTAATACCGATGTCCACGTTCAGCGGCGGCAGCCAGCTGGTCATGTAGACCGGAAAAGACACCAGCAAAACCACATAGGCGGTCATTGCGGGATTGAATGGATTTTGCCCGAGCCCACCGTAGAGGTGTTTGGCAATAACGATGGCGAAAGTCGCGCCGGTCGCCGTTACCCACCAGGGCGTCAGCGGTGGCAGCGTGAAGGCGATCAACACCGCGGTCACCAGTGCGCTGAAATCCATCAGATACGGCCGCAATGGCAGCCCGCGCAGTCTTAGCATCGCAGCCTCGGCCGCGAGCGCAACTCCGCCGGCAACGACAATATTGAATATCAGCCCGGGACCGAAGAAATAGACATGCGCGATGGCTGCCGGGATCAGGGCCTTGAGTACCCGTTGCATCATGCGCCGTACGCTGCCCGAGGGCGTGATATGTGGCGCGAACTGGGATTCAAATTTCATTCGCCGAAATCCTGGTCCGGTTCGACCGTTGAATCGGTCTTTGCCTGTGCGCGTTGCACCGAGGCTGCAATCTGCCGTTCGCGTTCCTGCTGGCTGCCCTCGGCGAGCCGTTTTTTGCGGGCGGTCAGTCGCGCCTGCCGCGCGTCTTCCTCGATACTGATGCGTGCTGCGCGGTCCTCGAATCTGTTTTTTGCCAGTTGCGACTTTTGCTGTTGCCGGTCACGTGCGGACAACTCCGACTTGGCGTATCGAAAATACTGGGCAAGGGGGATGTGGCTTGGGCAAACATAGTCGCAGCAACCACACTCAATGCAGGCGCCGACCGAAAGCTTGGCCGCTTTGTCCAGGTCTCCGCCTTTGACCTGCCAGTACAGTTCCTCCGGTTGCAGAGTGACAGGGCATACTTGCGCGCATTTGCCGCAGCGTATGCACGGCATCGCGAAATCGGTCTGTTGCAACTCACTCGGGCCGGCGACCGTGACACAGTTGGTTCCCTTGATGACTGGCAGTTGGTCATCGGTCAGTGAAAATCCCATCATCGGGCCGCCCATCAACATTGCGTCGGCGCCGTCGCGATAGCCGCCACAGGCCGCGACCAGGTCTGCGATGGGTGTTCCCAGCCTGACTTCGAGGTTGCCAGGCAGATGGACGCCTTTCCCAGCAACGGTCGTGATTCGTGAAATCAGCGGCTGCCCATCAATCAACGCGTGTTTGATCGCCAGCGCCGTACCGACATTCTGCGACAAATAACCGATGTCCTGTGGTAAGCCGTCATGGGGTACCTCCTGGCCGGTCAGAACCTGCACCAGTTGCCGCTCTCCGCCGGCGGGATATATCGAGTATATTTTTCGCAGGACGATGCGCTCGTCGCCAATCCTGGCTAACGCTTTTTCGAGTGCGGCTATGGCTCTTTGCTTGTCTCGCTCAATGCCAATCAGCGCTCTTGGCGCAGACATCGCGTGCAGCATGATCTGAATCCCGGTTATCAAATCATCCGCATGCTCCCTCATCAACATGTCATCGCAACTGATAATGGGTTCGCATTCGGCGGCATTGACGACCAGAGCCTTGATGCCCCTGTCTTCGGCCTTGGACATCTTGGCAGCCGTCGGGTACATCGCGCCGCCGAGCCCGGTGATGCCGGCCTGGTGAATCCGGTCCTGGATTTCCTCCGGGCTCAGCGACAGGTAATCCACGCAGGCAAGGCCAGTATCGATCGCATGGTCCTTGCCGTCCGACCTGAGTACTACGCACAGCGCGCTAAGACCACCCGGATGCGGAACCGGGTGCATGCCTATGGACTCTACAGTTCCCGATGTCGGCGCATGCACCGGCGCCGACACCTCGCCATCGGCCGCGCCGATCGGCTGCCCTTGGAAAACTTTGTCGCCGGCCTTTACCAGCGGTATGGCCTCGCGACCGATGTGCTGGCTCAGCGGAATCACCAGTTTGTCCGGAATCCCAACGTGTCGAATCGGGGTCAACGTGGATTGAATCTTGTTGGGTAAAAGTTTCAGGCCGCCCCTGAAACGACGTGGCATGACTTTGTCTTGCTGTTCCATGATCTTACTGGCCGACCCGCTGTTCCGGGCTGGGCCATTTCCAGCTACCCGGTTGCGGCTCCGGGACAACCATATCGATACAGTCAACGGGGCAGGGCTCCACACACAGATCACAACCGGTACACTCGGACTCGATCACCGTGTGCATCTGCTTGCTGGCGCCCAGTATGGCGTCCACCGGGCAAGCCTGAATGCAGAGCGTGCAGCCGATACACAGATCTTCATCGATGACTGCTATTGTGAGCGGTTTTTCTTCGCCATAATCGGGATCGAGCGATTTGATATCCCGGCCGAGCAGCTTGGCCAGCGCCTGGATCGTCGCTTCGCCGCCAGGCGGGCATTGGTTGATATCCGCCTCGCCCGCGGCTATTGCCTCCGCATAGGGCCGGCAACCCGGGAAGTTGCACTGGCCGCACTGTGTTTGTGGCAGCAGGTTGTTGATCTGCTCGACTACCGGGTCTTTGGTAATTCTGAATCGGTTCGCGGCAAAGCCAAGCGCCAGTCCCAAAGCGAGCGCGAGCAAGCCGATTGTAATGATCGCGATCAAGACTATGCCTAGACCAGCCCGCTAAAGCCGATAAAAGCGAGCGCCATAATCCCCGCCGTGATCAGCGCGATCGATGCGCCCTTAAAGGGCTGTGGTATATCGGCAAGTTCAATTCTTTCGCGGATCGCGGAAAAGAAAACCAGGACCATCGAAAACCCGAGCGCGGCCCCGAAGCCGTACAGCAGCGACTCCACGAAGCCATGTGATTCCTGGACATTCAACAAGGTCACGCCGAGTACCGCGCAATTGGTGGTTATCAGCGGCAAATATATTCCAAGGATCTGATAAAGCAGAGGGCTGGACCGCCGCACCAACATTTCCGTGAATTGAACCATTGCGGCGATGAGCAAAATAAAAGTAATCGTCCTCAGGTAGGTCAGCCCCAGCGGTTCGAGCAGGTAATGATGCAGGAGGTAGCTGGCCGCGGAAGACAAGGTAAGGACAAAAGTCGTCGCCAGGCCCATGCCCACGGCGCCATCCAGTTTCCGCGACACGCCCATGAACGGGCACAGGCCAAGAAACTTCACCAGTACGAAATTGTTGACCAGAACGGTACTGACGATAATCAAAGCCAGTTCGCTCATCTCATACCTTGATGCTGATCATGTAGTCCCGCTCTTAGTGATTGGCCGATGGCGCCAGTCCTTCACGTGACGCCAGCAGAATTTTTTCGATATCCGCCGTCTCGATTCTTCGGGCCAGAGGCTTGAACGGATTGATTGCACTCCCCAGTTGCGGTTTTTGCAAATCGTTCCAGATCAATTCGCCGGATTGCAGAAAATCCTCGGCATTGGCAACGAGTTCGGGCAACACCGGCTTGAGATAAATGCAAAGCTGCCTGAAATGATTGAGACCCTGTGTACAGACGGCCAGAATCTTTTGTTCGTTGCCTTCGCCCTTGGCGAGGACCCACGGCTTGTTTTCATCGATAAAACGATTTGCCTCGTCGGCCAGCGCCATGATCTTGCGAATAGCCCGCGAGTATTCGCGTTTCTCGTAGGCATCGGCGATAGTCTCGGACGCATCCGCAAAGCGGGCAAACAAATCCGGATCCGGTAGCTCGGTAGCCAGTTTTCCATCGGCCAGCCTCTGAACGAAGCCGGCGCAACGACTGGCAATATTGACCAGCTTGCCGACGACGTCGCTGTTTACGCGTTGCCTGAAATCCTCGAGATTCAAATCGAGGTCGTCGATGCCGGGCCCCAGCTTGCCGGCGAAATAATATCTGAGGTACTCGGGGTCCAGATGCTCCAGGTATGTCCTGGCCGTGATAAAAGTACCGCGCGACTTGGACATCTTGGCGCCGTTGACGGTCAGGAAACCATGCGCCAGCACCGCGGTCGGAATCCGGTAACCGGCCCCATGCAGGACGGCCGGCCAGAAAAGCGCATGAAAATAAATGATGTCTTTGCCGATAAAATGATAAAGTTCGGTGCTGCCGCCTGGTCGCCAGTAACTGTCGAAATCGATGCCTTCGTTGCGGCAATACTGGAGAAAGCTCGACATATAACCGACCGGGGCGTCCAGCCAGACGTAAAAATACTTGCGGTCTTCCCCTGGAATTTCGAAGCCGAAATAAGGCGCATCTCGTGAAATATCCCAGTCGCGCAGACCCGCTTCGAACCACTCGTCCAGTTTGTTGACTATGCTGGTATGCAATTGGCCGCTGTGTATCCATTCACGCAGCATGGTTGCAAAATCGGCAAGCCGGAAAAAAAGGTGTTCGGACTCTTTTTTCACCGGCGGATTTCCCGAAACGACCGAAATCGGGTTGACCAGTTCGGATGGCGAATAGGTCGCGCCGCAGACCTCGCAGCTATCGCCGTACTGTTCGTTCGCGCCGCACCTGGGGCAATTGCCGCGTACATACCGGTCGGGGAGAAACATGTTGCGCTGTTCGTCAAAGGCCTGGTAGATTTTCTTGCGGGTGATGTGGCCGTTCTCCACCAGGGTGGCGAAAATACTTTCTACAAGTTGGCGATTTTCCTCGGAATGGGTACTGTGAAAGTTATCCATTTCGATATGGAAATCCGCATAGTCCCGCTCGTTGCTCCTGGCAACCCGGGCTACGAGTTCTTCCGGTGTGATGCCTTCTTTTTCCGCGGTCAGCATGATCGGCGTGCCATGGGCGTCGCTGGCACAGACAAACACACAGTCATTGCCGCGCAGCTTTTGAAAACGCACCCAGATATCTGTCTGCACGTATTCCAGCATATGGCCGAGGTGCAAGGGGCCGTTTGCATAAGGCAGGGCGCTGCTCACCAGGATCTGGCGTTTTTGTCTACTCATTATGGTTCAGCGCCCGGAGTGTTCGTTAAGCCGTTGTGTATCAAGGGCGGATTATGCCACAAGGGTCAGCCATTTCGGGGCGCTTCCAGCTCTCTGATCTCCTCGAATTTCTTCTTGTCGAGCGCCTTCATATAGGCCTCTTCGGCGGAGATTGTCCCTTTGTTGTACAAAGACATCAGCGACCCGTCCATGGTGCACATGCCAACGCCGGCGCTGCTCGCCATCGTGTTTTCCAGCTGGTCCAGTTTTCCCTGGCGAACCAGGTTGGAAATCGCCGGATTGTTGATCAGTATGTCCAGGGCGGCGACCCGGCCGTCCTTGTCGCTTCGCCTGACCAGTTGCTGTGAAATCACGCCCCTCAACGATGTCGACAACATCGACCGAACCGGGCCTTGCTTTTCCGCCGGAAAAGCATGAACGATCCGGTCGACGGTAGCGGCCGCGCCGTTCGTGTGCAGGGTTCCCATGACCAGGATTCCCATTTCGGCCGCGGTAACCGCGATACTCATCGTTTCAAGATCGCGCATTTCGCCAACCAGGACGACATCCGGGTCTTCGCGCAACGCAGATTTGAGGGCGGCAGCAAAACTGTAGGTGTGCGTCCCGATTTCCCGCTGGCTGATCAGGCAATTTACCTGTTTGTGAATGAACTCGATCGGGTCTTCGATCGTAATGATATGACCTTTGATGCGTTTGTTGATGGCATCGATCATCGCCGCCAGCGTCGTCGATTTGCCGGAACCGGTTTTTCCAGTGACCAGTATCAGACCGCTGGACGAGCGGCAAAGCTCGCCAACGACGGTCGGCATGCCAAGGTCGACCAGCGTCAGGGTCTTGCTCGGGATGGTCCGGAAAATACCGCCCAGTCCACCGAGGTGGCGGAAGATATTGACCCGGAATCGGGCGATGTCACCCAAGGTATAGGCGAAATCAGCGCCGTCGTGCTTGTCCAGCGCCTTTTGCGCCTTGGGAGTCATGATCTGCCCAAGTTCGGTCTCGGCTTCTTCCTGGCCAAGGGGTTCCGGGCGGAGTGTATGCAGGTCGCCGAACTGCCTGATACGGGGTGGGTCTCCGGCGACGAAATGCAGGTCGGAGCCGTTTTTTTCCACCGTCTCCTTTAGCAACTCTTCGATCAGGCTCACAGGCAATCTCCGTTTCAGGTTTCGAATCTGGGCATCAGGCTGGCATCGGTGACAAAACGCTTGAACAAGGATTTATCCTGCGCAAAGGTCACCGCATGGTCCGGGTCGATCTCCTTGGCCTCAATGGCGTCAAGCAAGGCCTGATCGAGCATTTGCATCCCCAGGTTCTTGCCGGTTTGCAACTGGGACGGGATTTGGTGGGTCTGGTCCGTCGAGATGAGTTTGGCGATAGCCCGGGTCATGATCATGATTTCCAGGATTGCCTTGCGGCCCCTGGAATCCGGTGTCCTGACAAGCACCTGGGAGATCACAGCGATCAGACCCTGGGTCAGAAACGCTTTGGTTTGTTCGCGGAGGTCGGCCGGCAAAGCGTCGATCATGCGGTCTATGGATTTTACAGCCCCGGTCGTATGCAAGGTGCCGAGAACGAGATGCCCCGTTTCGGCAGCGGTCATCGCCATTGAAATGGTTTCCTCGTCGCGCAGTTCGCCAACCAGAATCACATCCGGATCCTCGCGCATTGCGGCTCGGACGCCATCGGCAAAGGAGTGTATATGGGTGCCCAGTTCCCGCTGGATAATCTGCGAGCTTTTGCTGGCATGGACAAATTCGATCGGGTCTTCCAGGCTAATGATATTCACCCGACGATTTCGATTGATGTAATCGATCATCGCGGCGAGGGTTGTCGATTTTCCGGTGCCGGTCGAACCGGTAACCAGGATCATGCCCTGATGATAGTCGCAGAGTTTCTTTACGATTGGCGGCATGCCAAGTTCGTCCAGCTCCGGTACCTCGTCCGGGATGTGTCTGAAGGTTGCGCCAACACCGGTTTCCTTGCGAAAAATATTGACCCGGAACCGGCCGCCGTCTTCACTGACATAGGCGAAGTCCAGGTCGCCACCCGTGTCAAACCGGTCACGCTGGTTTTCGGTCAGGATTTCGTCGACATATCCTTGCAGTTCAGTATCGCCAAGATCGCGAAAGCGGATTGGAGTCAGGTCGCCATTCAGCCTGAGCATCGGCGGGACGCCGACCGCGAGGTGGATATCGGAGCATCCTTGCTGCAGGCCGAGTTTCAAAAACGCATCGATTCTTGCCATCAGCGCACGCCTACCGGCATTTCAGGCAACTTTCCCAGGGTAACGGGGGTAACCGCCCGCCGTTGCACGCCGCCGGAATTATCGGCATTGCTCGATCGTCTGCTGCTCATTTGAATCCACCCTGAATGATTCCAGGGCCTAGAATATCAAAGGTACGCGTCCATTGCCTGATAGATATCATCCATGGATTCATGTCTATCCTTGGGGTCCAGCGCCATGGCCTTGCGGATGATTTCGCTCAGTTCCTGCGGTATCTTGTCGTTGACCTCGATGGCTGATGGCGCCTTGCCCTGTACATGCTGGTACATCACCGACATGTGGTCACCGCGGCGGTATGGCGGTACACCGGTCAATAATTCGTAAAGAATTATGCCAAGGCTGTAGATATCCGCCTGAACGTTGACTTTCTTGCCAAGAATCTGTTCCGGGGCCATGTATTTCGGTGAACCGATCACGTAGCCGGTCTTGGTCAGTTGGGTGTCGCCGCTTTTTTGTGCTGCCGCGACGCCAAAATCCACGATCTTCAGCAGGCCTTCCTCGTCGATCAGAATATTTGCCGGTTTCAGATCCCGGTGGACGATGCCGGCGGCGTGGGCGACGGCCATACCGGTGGCGATATCACAAGCGAAACGTACGGCCTTTTTGGTAGCCAGCGGTTTTTCATCGATAACTTCGCCACCCAGCGTATGCGACGGAAAATATTCCATCGAGATGGCATACAGGCCCTGCAGGAAAAGAAAATCATAGATTCGAATGACGTTCTTGTGGGTGATTTTTCTTGAGTAACGCAACTCATGTACGAAGCGCTTGAGCATTTCTTCATCCGATGAAATATTCGGATTAAGAAATTTGAGTACCAGTTGTTCTTCTACCACGCTGTCTTCAACCAACAACACGGTACCGAAAGCGCCTTTGCCGATCTGGGTGATGAATTTGTAACGGTCTGCGATGACATCGCCTGGTTTCAGGGTGGTAATGTCCAGAATCTTGGCTTGCTCAGCTGCCATGATGACTTCAGCGACTTCGCGGCTATCCATGAGCAAGGTATGGTCAGGTTCGGCATATTGTGCGACCTCCTCATCCGAGAGAACCGCCGTATCCGAGAAACGCCGATCGAGTTTCTTCACTGCCCTGTTTGCGGCGCGATTGACGGTTTCATCCTTGCTACCGGCGTGGGCAGCTATGGCTTTCCGGACGGTCTCTGAATGGCTCGCATCCGCCAGGCTGGACAGGGCCGCCATGGCTTCCAGCCGGATTGCTTTTTCCTCCCGGTCCAGCAACGGCAGTACCGTATCGATGCATTCCGCATCGCCAATCTTGCCGAGCGCGCGGATAATGACCGGCATTGCCTGGTGGTTGGATTTCACCATTTCGACCAACGCCGGCACCGCTTCCTTGCTGCCGATTTCGGCCAGTGCGTCTACCGCGCGTTCACTGACCCACCAGTCCTTGTCTTTGGTTGCGGCAATCAGTTTGCCGATGGCTCGTTCGTCGCGCGTCACATTGAGGATTTCGATAGCCGCCCGCCTTATGCCTTCGTCCTTGTCGCCGATCAGTTCCATTACCGCATCCACGACCCGCGATCCGCCGATTTTTGCCAATGCGTCGGCCGCGCGGGATCTCACCCACCAGTCTTCATCGGCGATGGCTTCCAGCAGATGCTTGATCGAATTGGCATCGCCGATTTCGTTCAGCACCTCGACGGCCGCTCGGCGAACAAATTCGGACTCGTCTTTGAGGATGTGGATCAGGTGCTTGACGGTGTCGGGGTGGTTGATCTTGATCACCAGGTCGATTGCCTTGTTTTGCACCTCCAGATCCGGGTCGCGCAACAATCGCATGACCGCTTCCGAATCGATGTCTCCGTCCATGTGGCTTAACGCGGTCAGCGCCGCCTGGCGGACCATCTTGTTCCTGTTGGCGAGCTGCTTTTCGAAGCAGCGTCTGACCTCGGGCTTGTTGTAGCGGTACAGGAGATTGATGATGTGTACCTTGGCTATCGAGTCCTTACCCTCCATGCGTTCGATCAGGTCAGGCACCATGTCTTCATTGACCAGGCTCGCGATCAGGCCAAAGATCGCCGCTTTTTCGTGCGGCTCGACCTTGTACGCCACGCGCAAAAGCTCGTATACGTTCAGACGTTTGTTGTTGTGTTTGAGGATGCTGATGACGGCTGCCTTGTTGGTGTCCGGATCGCGGAGCAATTCCAGCAGTAATGAAGGGTTGTACTGATTGCTGCTGGTCATGGCCCAGGCGATGCCGGCGACCACCCGCTCGTTGTTTTCCTTCAGTCCCTCTCCGTACAGGGGAAAAGTCTTATCGGTGAGCGTCTGCGACAGGACATCGACATAGGCTACGGTATGTTTCTTGTCGGCATGCGCAAGGGCCTCCAGGACCGGTGGAATTGCGCTGCCACCGAGGGCGGACAGCTTCTCCAGCGCTTTCAAGGCCGCCGGCGATTCCACCTCGCCCAGTTCCAGAACCTGGGACATAAGGCGTTCGGCCCGCAGGGCAGAAAGAAACTTCATGGATTGTATGTCTCAGTCGTCATAACTATGCTGGCCTCGCTGTCTGGCGGCCATGCCACGCCTGCGGTGAATATCCACGGTTTTCAGGGAGTTTGCACCAATATTTGCGGCATTATGCCACACGGCGGCCAGCAAAATAGCGACATGAATCACAGCCCTCAATTGTTCAGTGACAAGCTGGGACAGGGTACAATAGCCTACCTTTCTGTGATTTCCATCTGCCAATGAAAAATGACATCGATCCGGGGCTTGGCAAAGTTCTCGCGGATTTTGGTGAAAGCGAGCTTGGGTACCCGCTTGCCGATGTGGCTAAGGTCGTCAATGTGAACAAGGCGGACGGTGGCCTGGCCGTCGAGATCAGCCTGGGGTTTCCCGCGGACCGGTACCGGGACAAGCTGATTGCTGAGCTGACTCCGTTGATCGAGAAACAGCTGGGGCTAAGCCCGGTCAAGCTCAGGATAGCCTGGCGGGTGGCGGCGCATGCCGTCCAGGCCACTTTGAAACCGCTGGGGCAGGTGAGAAACGTCATCGCGATTGCCTCCGGCAAGGGCGGGGTCGGCAAATCGACGACTGCGGTCAACATCGCATTGGCCCTGGCGCGAGAGGGAGCAAAAACCGGCATCCTGGACGCCGATATTTATGGCCCGAGTCTGCCGCTAATGCTGGGTCTGGGCGGGCAACGTCCCGGCAGCACCGATGGCAAGACCATGCAACCCCTGCAGGCGCATGGGATCAGCGCCATGTCCATCGGCTTTCTGATCGACCAGGAGCAGGCGATGGTCTGGCGCGGGCCGATGGTCACCCATGCGCTGACCCAACTGATAACCGATACCGTGTGGGGTGAACTGGACTACCTGATCGTCGATATGCCGCCAGGCACCGGCGATACCCAGCTAACCCTCTCGCAAAAGGTGCCGCTAAGCGGCGCCGTGATCGTCACCACGCCACAGGACATCGCCTTGCTCGATGCCCGCAAGGGTTTGAAGATGTTTGGGAAAGTTTCAGTCCCGGTACTCGGAATCGTCGAAAATATGAGTACCCACATTTGTACGCAATGTGGCCACGAGGAACACGTTTTTGGCAGTGGCGGGGGACGGGAAATGGCGGAGCAATACAAGGTGCCATTGCTGGGTTCCCTGCCGCTGGATATTCGCATCAGGGAGCACGCAGACGGCGGTAATCCAACCGTCGTCGCCGACGAGGAGAGTCCGCTGGCCAAGCGTTACCAGCAGATTGCGCTGAGAATGAGCGTTCAACTCGCGGCAAAGCGCAGGGATTACAGTCACCTGTTCCCGAAAATCAGTATCGAGGACCGCTAATGAGCATCAAGTCAGACAAGTGGATAAGACGCATGGTTGCCGAGCATCGCATGATCGAGCCGTTCGAAGCGGGGCAGGTCAGGAAAAACGGCAACGGCCCGGTGGTGTCATACGGGACTTCCAGCTATGGCTACGATGTGCGTTGCGCCCCTGAATTCAAGATATTCACGAATATCAATTCCGCTATTGTCGATCCCAAACATTTTAAGACTGACAGTTTTGTCGATCTGAAATCCGATGTTTGCATTATTCCGCCAAACTCATTTGTGCTGGCCAGGACGATCGAGTATTTCCGGATACCGCGCCGGGTACTGACCATTTGTCTCGGAAAATCAACTTACGCGCGCTGCGGAATCATCGTCAATGTCACGCCGCTGGAGCCGGAGTGGGAGGGCCATGTGACGCTGGAATTTTCCAATACTTCGCCACTGCCGGCCAAGGTCTATGCGAACGAGGGCGTTGCCCAGATGCTGTTTTTTGAGTCAGATGAAGATTGCGAGACTTCCTACCTCGATCGCGGCGGAAAATACCAGGGCCAGACCGGGGTTACCCTGCCAAAGGCCTGATCGGCGGGCCAGCTATCATTCAATTCGCAGGCGCAGGATCATAGAGTTTCAGGCGAATGGAAAAATCGATTTTCCCTCGCTTGTATTTATCGAAACGCAGCATCAGGTAGTCCAGTTCGGGCGCCAGCCAGATGATGGCATGATTGTCGGAACCGGTTTTTTGCCGCCTTATCCTGACTGCGGCATATTCGCCAAAGGGCGTCTGAATGGATTCCGTGTCCTCTATTTCGAGATGGTATTCCCGGGTGCCGTTTTTTTCGGCCACCGTGTATCCGGTGGGAATTTCGCCACGGGAAAACTGCAGTTTCATTGCAATTTCCATGCTCAGGAGATCCAGTACGCCCGGCGACCATGGCAAGGTTTTTTCTGTGCCCTTGTATAGACTCGATATTTCATTATTGAGTGGATCGAACACAAGGCGTTGGATGTCATTTTTTTTCGCGCCATTGGAAGTATACGATTGTGGATGTGGCAGACCATTTTTCAGGATGAAGCGGCTTTCAGCTTTAACATCCCGATGCACGAACAAGCGGGCCAGGCCGCGTGGAATGACTCGGGTCCGGTAAACAAACAAGCCATCGGTATCGGCAATCAGTTCGACCCTGGAGACGCCGACGCGTTTTTTCCCCCGCATAACCTTGTAACTGGCCGAGAAAGGCTGCAGGGCTCCCGGCTGCTGGACGGGCGGCATTTCGGTTGCGGCGCCGGCCACGCTGGCCGTCGCCAGCAGCGCCGCCAGGCCACTGATTGTTTGCATTTTAATCGACATAATTCGTTTGTTAACCGACCGTGAACGCAATTTTTCTGGGCTTTCCCAACAGCTTGCCGTCCAGCATGATCGTTTCGTCCTGGCAACGCAGTCCACCGCGGGCAAACCAGCCGATAACCATGGGATACAGTTTATGCTCGGTAGCCTGAACCCTGGCTGAAAGGCTGATTTCGTCATCATCGGCCCGGATGGGTACCTCGGACTGGGCGATAACCGGTCCACCATCCACCCGGGAGCTGACAAAGTGGATGCTGCAGCCATGCACACTGTCTTTCGCCGCCAGCACCCGGCGGTAAGTGTTCAATCCCGGATATTTTGGCAGCAGCGATGGATGAACGTTCAACAAACGACCATCAAAATACTCGACAAATTCATCATCAAGAATTCGCATGAACCCGGCCAGCACGACCAGACCGGGATCGTAATCACGGACAAGTTGCAAAAGCCGGCGGTCAAAATCTTGCCTGGTCGCAAAATCGGCGCGCTCCGCCACGGCGGTCGGGATGCCTGCGTTTTTTGCTCTCCGCAGGCCGGGCGCATGCGAATTATTGCTGACCACGGCAAGAATTTTGCCGTGGATTTCCTGATTGGCTATGGCGTTGATGATCGCCTGCAGATTACTGCCTTGGTTGGAAATCAGTACCACCAGCGTCAGCGGAGCGCCTGGCAACGGGTTCACCGAAAGCGAACCTCGCCATCCCCTTTTTCAATGATTCCAAGGCGAAACGCGCGTTCACCGTCAGAGCCCAGGGATGCGAGGGCGTCGGCCTCTTTTTCGGCGGCCAGGCAGATCACCATGCCGACACCGCAGTTGAATGTTCTGAGCATTTCACGGTCATCGATCCCGCCGTGATCCTGCAACCAGCAAAAGATTTCGGGGCGTTGCCAGCTCTCGAGGTCGACCACGGCGCTGCAGCCGGCGGGCAATATTCGCGGAAGATTTTCCGTCAGCCCGCCGCCGGTAATATGGGCCAGGCCGTGAATCGTATGGCGCTTTATCAGATTGATGATCGCGGAGACATATATACGCGTCGGCTGGAGCAGGCAAAGGCCCAGGGTGGAGCCGCCAAAGGGGCTGTCCAGACCGGCGGCCGAGGATTCCAGCACCTTCCGCGCCAGCGAATAGCCGTTCGAGTGCAAGCCAGACGACGCCAGCCCGATTAACATGTCGCCGGGCTCGATGCGACTGCCGTCCAGCAGCGCGTCTTCTTCGACGATACCCACGCAGAATCCGGCCAGGTCATAATCATCGTTGTGATACATGCCAGGCATTTCCGCGGTTTCTCCGCCGATCAGCGCACACCCGGCTTGCCGGCAACCCTCGGCGATTCCTCCGACCACCGATGCGGCGGTCTCCGGCTTCAGTTTTCCAGTCGCATAGTAATCGAGAAAAAACAATGGCTCGGCACCAGCCACCAATACGTCATTGACGGACATGGCGACCAGGTCGATGCCTATGGTGTCATGACGATTCATGTCGATGGCGAGCCTCAGCTTGGTACCGACCCCGTCGGTTCCGGAAACCAGGACCGGCTTCCGGTAACGGTCGGTGGGCACCCGGAAAAGGCCGCCGAATCCACCCAGACCTGCGATGACTTCCGGCCGCCTGGTCCTGGCGACCGCCGGTTTGATCAGTTCAACCAAGCGCTTGCCGGCATCGATATCGACACCGGCATCCCGGTAAGTGAACGCAGGCTTATCGGCCATGGATCGATTCCTTCCTTTTTGGTTTTGCCTTTGCCAACAGACCGCCGGCTGTCAAATCCGAAAATCATCGGCGCAATATGCAGGCTGCGGCTTCGGTATGTGTAATAATTTTACCTGTTCGACCTTGGCCCGGATAGCAAAAAGACAGATCAGGCGAAAAATGATTGATTGGATAAAGACGATACTTGCTGCGCTGTGCCTGATGCTGGTAAACCCGCCAGCGATAGCTTCGGTGTTTGGCAATCTTTACCAGGTCCGGACGGAGGTCAGTGCGCGTGACGCGGCAACCCTGGAGCAGGCATTCGAGGACGCGATGGCAGTCGTGCTGACTCGGGTAACCGGGACCCGCCAGGTTGGCCAGGCAGAAGAAACTCAGGCCCTCCTTGGCAAGGCGCGCGACTTTATTCAGCAGTTTGGCTATATCGACAGCCGCACCTTGCTTATTTCTTTCGACGGGCAGGCGATCAACCGGCGGCTCAGCGAGTTGGGCCTGCCGGTCTGGGGCCAGGAGAGGCCGGTAACCCTGGTCTGGCTGGTGCTGACCGATGAACGTGGCCGGCGCAAGATTCTTGCAGCAGATGACCTGGGGCCGGTTGTCGAAAGCCTGAAAGAGACAGCGAACCAGCGTGGCGTCCCGGTCATCATTCCGTTGATGGATGCGCAGGATCGGCAGGCGATCGATGTGGCCGATTTACGCGGTGTTTTTGAGGACAACATTTTCTCTGCCAGTGATCGCTACGATGCCGATGCCGTGCTGGTGGGATTCGCGCGGGCGAAACGGCGGACCGACGTGGATGGGCCGGTTTACCGGGTAAGCTGGACTTTGCTTTTTGCCGGGCAGGTACATAACTGGCTGGGCAACCTGAGCGCGGGTATCGACCGTGCGGCTGATGAGTTTGCAAGCGTTCTTGCCGCCATCGACCGCCATGACAGCGGGCGGCAACTGGTCTTGGTCAGGGGGATCGGCGACCTGGTGGCTTATGGGCGAGTCAGGCTATATCTCGAATCCCTGTCATTGGTCAATTCGGTCGCGGTCGACCGGGTCCATGGCGAAGAGGTGCTGTTCAGCGTTGAATTGCGCGCCGGCCCGGATCAATTCGCGAGTGCGATCAAGCTTGGCAAGATTTTGTTTGCCGAAGATTTTGAATACCCGGTGTCAATGCCCGGGACTATCGTGTACAGGTATCGCCAGTGATAGCGAAACATATTCCCAACATGATCTGTATTTTTCGGATATTGCTGGTGGGTCCGGTGGTCTGGTTGTTGTGGCATGGCAATTTCGTGGCCACGCTCTGGCTGTTTTTTATCGCCGGGTTTTCGGACGGGCTGGATGGTTATTTGGCGAGACGTTTTAGCTGGCGTTCACGTCTCGGTGGAATCCTCGACCCGTTGGCCGATAAATTTCTGATGGTATCGATGTTCATTACGCTGACGCTGGTTGGCCTGATCCCCCTCTGGTTGGCGGTGCTGGTGGTCGGTCGTGACCTGGCGATCGTCACTGGCGGCCTGGTTTACAACTGGTTGTTTGGCACGGTGCAGGCGCAGCCTACCGATATCAGCAAGCTCAATACCTTGATGCAGTTGGTGCTGGTGATGGTGGTCGTATCTGGAGCGGGTTACGGCTGGCCGGGGCAGTCCTGGGTGATCGTCCTGGGCGCCTGCGTGATGGTTACCACCATTATCAGCGGTGTTGACTATGTTTGGCATTGGGGCCGCAAGGCCTACCTTTCCGGTGCGGATGCCAGGTGACTGAGTCCCGACAGTTGTCGTTGCCGGTACAGTTGTCGGATCAGGCCGTGTTCGACAGTTTTTTCGAATCCGGGAATGGCGCTTTGCTGACTCATTTGAAGTCGCTGGCGCGTAGCGGCAGTGAACGCTTGATCTGGTTGTGGGGTGGGTCGGGCAGCGGCAAGACCCATCTATTGCAGGCCGCATGTGCGGAGGCTGGCGGGCAGGGCCGGCGTGCGGCCTACCTGCCGTTGAAAGAAAAACTGGACGCGGGAATGCTTGCGGGCCTTGAGGAATTCTCGCTGGTCTGTCTGGATGATGTGCAACGGATCGCCGGTCTGGCTGACTGGGAGTCCGGTTTGTTCAGGCTGTTCAATGATGTTGCCGAAAACGGCGGCAGCCTGCTGGTTTCGGCCGACAGACCGGCGGCAAAAATCCCATTCGGGCTGCCGGATCTGCAATCGCGGCTGAACTGGGGTCCCGTTTACCGCGTGGACCCGGTCAGCGGCGAAGATCTGCACAAAGCGATGGCGCTGCGCGCGCAACACCGAGGGTTGCAGTTGCCGGAAGAAACCAGCCGGTTTCTTTTGCGGCGTTTCCCGAGAGACATGCGCTCGGTATACCGACTGCTGGATACGCTCGACCTGGCATCCCTCAGGGCGCAGCGCCGGCTGACCGTGCCCTTTGTCCGTGATGTGCTGAGCCGGGGCGATGGCCTTGGCTGAGAAGGGTTGGCCACGGCCCCCTGTCCTGCTCAGACCGATGTTGGTGGCAAGTCACGCCACCGTCTTGTTGTTGATTTTCGCCGCATTGATTCTGCCGGCATACCCAGCGTGGGCCTGGCTGCCGTTGGTCGTAATGCTGATATCGGTACCCGGGGTTTTGGCTGCACGGACCTATACTTATCGTTGGCTGATGATGCTGCTGGCGCTTCCGGTCGCGCTTGGCCTGATGGAACTGATTGCCAATCCAGCTCTGCGGCTTTGGTCCGCGGCCCTGGTTTTTTTCAGTTGCACGCTGTTTTTCTGCCTGGCCTTGAGTCTGAGAACCAGCGGTTGAATCAGGAGCCGAGTTTACTTGCGACCGTTGCGACCCGCTTGCCCAGGGCAATCGCCAGCTTCTTTTCCTCATCCCGAATCAATGGCTGCTTCTGCCGATGGGCCCAGTGACTGGCGCCGTACGGTCCGCCGCCTGAGCTCGTGTCGCTAACCAGCGGTTCGGTGTAGGGCAGACCGAGGATCAGCATGCCGTGGTGAAGCAAGGGGATCAGCATCGTCAGCAGGGTGGATTCCTGCCCGCCGTGCAGAGATTGGGTCGACGTGAAAACTGCTGCCGGTTTGCCCGCCAGGCCGCCGGACAGCCAAAGGCTGCCGCTGCCATCGAGAAAATATTTTAACGGCGCCGCCATGTTGCCAAAGCGCGTCGGACTACCCATGACCAGGCCGGCACAGTCGCTCAGGTCCTGTTGCGTGGCGTAGGGCGGTCCGTCTTCGGGAACCACCGGCTCGCTGGCTTCACAATCGGCGCTGACGGCGGGCACCGTCCTGAGTCTGGCGCTGCATTTTTCGACCGACTCTATACCCAGGCACACCTGGCGTGCCAGTTCGGCGGTTGCACCATCCCTGGAATAATAAAGAACCAGGATTTCGGCATTCATCGAAGAATCTCCAGCACTTGTTCGGGTGGCCTGCCAATTCGCGCCATCCCGCCGGCCAATACGATGGGCCGCTCTATCAGGACCGGGTTGTCGAGCATCGCCTGGATAAGTTCATCATCGCACAGGCCGGCGTTGTCGAGGCCCAGTTCCTGATAAACGCTTTCGGTGCGCCGCATGAGCTGTCTCGGCTGTAGCATCAGCAGGGAAAGGATTTTTAGCAGGGTTTCCTTGCCAGGCGGGTCGACGAGGTACTCGATAACGGTCGGATTCAGCCCCCGATCCCGCAGCAATTGTAGTGTTGCGCGTGATTTCGAGCAGCGGGGGTTGTGGTAGATGACGGTTTCCAAGGTCTAATCCTTTGTTTTGGCAGCTTTTGGCTCGGTCGATAGTAGCGGGGCTTGGCTTGACGGAATAGGGTGCCCTTGTTAGCGTTCTAAACCTTTCCGTTTTTCGATGGGCCGGAATGTACAAGAAGCGCCGCACAAAAGCTTTTCGTATCCTCGCAGCAGCCAGTTTACTGATGCTCAGCGCTTGCGCGAGCAATCCGCCGGTCCAGGAAATGAGCGATGCGCGCCAGGCCATACAGGCGGCTATTACTGCGGGCGCGGAGGAATACGCGACGATGGCGCTCAAAGACGCCCGGCAGTTTCTTTCAGATGCCGAAGCCAAATTGAATCGCAGGGCCTACAATGGCGCGAAAAACGATGCCCGGGAGGCAAAACGCTGGGCGGATGTTGCGATCAACACGGCCCTCGAGGCTACCGATACAGAACAACATTAATAAGTCCGGGCTCTCCAAAACCCCCAGCGGTGCCAGGAATAGTGAGTCAAAGTGCCGAATATTGCCGTTACCTGGTATCAGGGCGTGTTCAGGGCGTTTTTTTCAGGGTCAGCACGGCAGAACAAGCGAGTTCGCTGGGGTTGAGCGGCCGGGTAAGGAATCTGGCAAACGGCCGGGTTGAGATCGTTGCCTTCGGTGACCCGGACAAGCTGGGGTTGCTCGAGGACTGGCTGCATCAAGGGCCGCCTTCTGCCCGGGTGGACGCGGTGACCGCCGAGCTCATCAGCGTAGAGTCAGCCGGCGACCTGGTGCCGGGCCGGTTCCTGGTCGGCTAGGAGCGGGCTAGTTCCGATACCACTTCCGGTTCAGCCGGTCGATGACCAGGTCGCCATACTTTCTTCGTCCCTTACTGCCGTTGTATCTGGCCAGCCCGCGAATCAGATCCTGATTTTCGAGGTCCAGGTAATACTTGAGTATGGTGCACCCCATGCGCAAGTTGGTCTGCGCATGGACCAGGTTATCATCGGGCCTGCCAATTTCCTTGAGCCAGAATGGCATGACCTGCATCAGGCCGATTGCACCGGCGGAGGAAACAGCAAATCGATCAAAATTGCTTTCTATGTCGATCACCGCGAGAACCAGTTCGGGGTAAAGGCCTTTGCGGGTAGCCTCGAAATGAATTTGCTTGAGTAGTTGCAAGCGTTTGCGGGTGTCGGGAACCTGCCTGGCCAGCCTGCCGGACATATCGGTCAGCCAGACCTCGGCATCGAATCTATCCGCGAAGCTGCTCGAGTCATTGGCCGCTTCGATCAACAAGCGCCGCAGTTCGGGATCCGGCTGCGTCTGCGCAAGCGCGGTTGTGCCGGATAACATCAGGATCAGCATCAGTCCACGCCAGGTTTTGTTCAGTTTTGGCGGCATGGTCAGGTCCCGGTCTGCGAGCTGCGGAGCAAATCCTTTAATTCGTCAATGGACAAATGCCGGGGTTCGTCGTCGCGCCGGTTCTTGTATTCGAAGGTTCCCGCATCCAGGCCTTTTTCGGCGACAACCACTCGATGCGGAATGCCGATCAGATCCATATCGGCAAATTTCACGCCCGGCCTGGCGTTGCGGTCGTCAACGAGCACCTGCAATCCCATGGCGTTCAGTTCCTCGTAGAGCTGGTCTGCGGCATCCCTGACCCGGTCCGATTTGTGTTGATTGATTGGGATCAGCGCAACATCGAACGGCGCCATCGCCGGTGGCCAGATGATGCCTCGCTGGTCATGGTTTTGCTCGATGGCAGCGGCTGCAATCCGCGTGATGCCGATGCCATAGCAACCCATGATCAGGGTTTGCGTTTTCCCGTTGGCGTCGAGTACCTGCGCATTCATCATCGAGCTGTACTTGTCACCGAGTTTGAATATGTGTCCTACCTCTATGCCACGGGCTACCGACAAAGTGCCTTTGCCGGTCGGGCTGGGGTCTCCATCGACGACATTTCGCAAATCCACCGAAGTGCAGTCAGGAAGGTCGCGACCCCAGTTGCCGTTTACCCGATGCTTGTCTTTTTGGTTGGCGCCGCAGACGAAATCGACAACCGCCGCGGCGCTGTGATCGACATACAACGGACAGGGTAAGTCGACCGGGCCGATGAAACCCGGTTCGCAGCCGATGATTTCCTTTACCTTGTCTGCGGTCGCCATCGTCAGCGGTTCGCTGACGCCAGGCATTTTTTCCGCCTTGCGGGCGTTCAGTTCGTGGTCACCGCGCAAAACCAGGGCGATCAGGCCGGCGTCTTCCGCATCCACCAGCAAAGTCTTGATACACGCGCTCGGATCAGTGTTCAAAAACCTACAGAGTTCGTCGATGCTGCAAACATCGGGCGTATCGACAAACCGCATATCCCCGCCCGGTTTTTTCTTCCCGGCCACCGGCGGCAGCGCTTCGGCCATTTCAAGATTGGCCGCATAATCGTCTCCATTTGAGAAGGCGATCGCATCCTCGCCGGAATCCGCGAGCACGTGAAATTCCTGTGAAGCATTGCCGCCGATAGCGCCGGGATCGGCCTGTACCGGCCTGAAGCGCAGGCCCAGACGGGTGAAGATATTGCTATAGGCGACGTACATCGCCTGATAACCGGCATCCAGGCTTTCCTGATCCAGATGAAAAGAATAGGCGTCTTTCATAATGAATTCGCGCGCGCGCATGACGCCATAACGCGGCCTGATTTCATCCCTGAACTTGGTCTGGATCTGGTAGTAATTGACCGGCAATTGGCGATAACTTTTCAGTTCCCTGCGCGCGATATCGGTGATGACTTCCTCGTGGGTCGGGCCATAGCAGAATTCGCGCTGATGCCGGTCCTTGAACCGCAGCAGTTCGGGGCCGTATTCGTTCCAGCGCTCCGATTCCTGCCAAAGTTCAGCGGGCTGAACGCTGGGCATCAGCAATTCGAAAGCGCCGGCGCGGTTCATTTCCTCGCGCACCACTTGTTCGATTTTCCGCAGAACCCTGAGCCCCATCGGCAACCACGTATACAGACCGGAAGCGAGCTTGCGGATCAGGCCCGCGCGCAGCATCAGCTGGTGGCTGATCACTTCCGCATCGGCGGGCACTTCCTTCAGGGTATTTAACGGCAATCGCGACAATCGCATCTTGGGGCATTCCTTTTTCGTTCAGCGCGTGCTGAGCTTTCGCGGGAAGATTGTATCGGGCCTGAGGTGGCCGGGTACAGAGCGTAATTCCAGGCGGTCCTGATTTGCCAGCGGCCGGCCCTGCCTGCAATATCGTCCGCATGAGCGCTGCAATCTATGCGGACAAGGATATCGACCCAGGGCCTATAGCTGGCAAGCGGGTAGCGGTGCTGGGTTTCGGTGCCCAGGGGCGGGCGCACGCGTTGAATCTAAGGGATTCCGGGCAGGATGTGGTGGTCGGGTTGCGCGCAGGTTCCGCCTCCGCCGATGCCTGCCGGCAGCAGGGCCTGGAACCCGTATCGCTGGAAAAAGCGGCTGAATCCGAGCTGGTGGTGATGCTGGTACCCGATGCCGAGCAAGTGGCCCTGTATCAAAATATCCTCGCCAGCAGAATGAAAAAACACAGTGCGCTGATCTTTGCGCATGGCTACAACATCCATTACCGGCGCATCGTGCCGCGGCAAGACCTCGATGTTCTGCTGGTGGCGCCGCTGGGCATCGGTGAGCAAGTGCGCTTGCAGTATGAAGCTGGCCTGGGCGTGCCGGCCCTGGTCGGTGTGCACCAGGATGCCAGCGGGCAGGCCAGGGCGCTGGCGTTCGCGTATGCAAAGGTGAACGGACATGGCCGCGCGGCGGTGATGGAGACGACTTTCGCGGAAGAAACCGAAACGGATCTGTTTGCCGAACAGGCGGTACTCTGCGGCGGAATCGATCAGCTGGTCGTCAGCGCATTTGAAACCCTGACCGAGGCGGGCTATTCCCCGGATATTGCCTATTTTTGTTGTCTGCATGAGGTCAAACTGATGGCCGATATGCTGCATCGCCGGGGCATCGCCGGGACCCGGCAATCCATTTCCGTGGCCGCGGAGTACGGCGACTATACGCGCGGACCCAGGGTGATCAACGAGGCCAGCCGAGCCGCGATGAGAGATCTTCTGGCTGAAATCCAGGATGGCCGTTTCGCAGACGAACTGGACGCCGAGATCGAGGCCGGGTCGCCGCTGATCCGGCAGCGGAGAGCGGCGGCAGAGTCACACGAAATCGAGAAAGTGGGCGCCGTACTGCGCGCGAGGATGCCATGGCTGCAAAAAAAAGAATAATCCTGGCTCGCGCTCGGTGCGACCGCCCGGGCAAGGGTTACAATGGGCGATGTCGCCCGGTGCGTTTTAAAGGGTGTGACGTCGCAAGCCAATGAAAGCAAAAACCAGCAATCGAAAAGAGAAACTGCGCAAGGGAATCATCCTGTTGCCCAACCTGGTGACGACTGCCGCCATGTTTGCCGGTTTTTATGCCATTGTCGCTGCAATTGACGGTAATTTCAGGCGTGCAGCCATCGCCTTGTTCATCGCGATGTTTATGGATGGCCTGGATGGCCGGGTTGCAAGAATGACCAGCACCGAAAGCGATTTTGGCAAGGAATACGACAGTCTGTCGGATATGGTTTCCTTCGGGTTGGCGCCGGCGCTGGTCGTTTACCAGTGGGGCGTGGTACGGATTTCCGAATACGGCCTGGCCTGGGGACGCCTGGGGTGGCTGGCTGCGTTTATGTATGCCGTATCCTGCGCCTTGCGCCTGGCGCGGTTCAATACCCGCGTACTGCCCACCGGCAAGCGATATTTCCAGGGTCTGCCCAGCCCGTCAGCCGCCGCGCTGATCGCTAGCATGATCTGGCTGGGTGACAGGCTGGAGCTTGAGGGCATTATCGTGCTGGCGCTGGGTTTCGGCGTGACCGTCATGGCCGGGTTGTTGATGGTCAGCAACTTCAGTTATTACAGTTTCAAGGATTTGAATCTCGGCGGCCGCGTGCCCTTTGCCTATGTGATCCTGATTCCGTTGCTCTTCATGCTGATATCGCTGGATCCACCGGTCGTGCTGCTGACCATGTCGTCTTTTTATGCGTTGTCGGGCCCGGCGATGGCCGGCTGGCGGTTCTTCGCCAGGCGGCGCCAGCGGCAACTGATTGACTGAAATTCGTGACTCTGAGCGAAAGAAAACAAATTTGCCTGCAAGCGATGGGGCTGACTGTCTGGCGAAAACGAGACGCCACCACGGCTGCACCTGGGGCGGGATCAAAGGAACCGGGCAGAGCAGGCGATCCGGTGGCACCCGCGGCCAAACCACGGGCGGTCGTATCGCCGGCTCTTGAGCAACCGATGACAGCGGATTCCGCTGACGACACCGCAACCCTGGCCTGGGGCGAACTGCTCCAGCGTATCTCCGGCTGTACCCGCTGCCCGCTCCATCAAAACCGGATTCAGGCCGTGCCCGGCGTTGGCGATCAGGCGGCGGAGTGGATGTTTATCGGCGAGGCGCCAGGCAAGGATGAGGATCAGCAGGGTGAGCCATTTGTCGGCCGCGCCGGGCAACTATTGAATGCCATTTTGCATGCTGCCGGCCTGAGCCGCGAGCAGGTCTATATTGCGAATACGATCAAGTGCCGGCCGCCCGCCAACCGCAACCCGCAGCATCAGGAGTCGGACCGGTGTTATCCTTTTCTGCAGCGCCAGATCGCCCTGCTGCAGCCAAAAATCATCGTTCTCCTCGGCAAGGTCGCAGCGCACCGCATGATCGATACCGATCAGCCGCTGGGGAAATTGCGGGGCAAGATATATCGCTATCAGGACCAGATACCGATGGTTGTCACCTACCACCCGGCTTACCTGTTGCGCAGCCCCAGCCAGAAGGCCAAAGTGTGGGAGGACATGTTGCTGGCGAAAACGGTCCTGGCCGGGCAAAGCGCGCTGCAGGCCTGATGGTTGTTGCGGAAAAACCCATTGAAATCCGGGCATTGCAGACCCGTGACCTGGCCCGGGTTGTCGTTATCGAGGCCGCTTCCTATGACTTTCCCTGGTCGGCAGGGGTTCTTGCCGATTGCCTTGCCGTGGGTTATTACTGCCGTGTCCTGGATCTGCAAGGCTGGCCAGCTGCCTATGCCGTTTTGTCTGCCGGTGCCGGTGAAGCCCACATTCTCAATCTGACGGTATCTCCGGAGTGCCGGAGGCAGGGGCTTGGCCGTCGCTTGTTGCGTGATTTTCTGGGGTATTGCCGCAAGCAGTCGTTGAGCCGGATCTATCTGGAAGTCCGTCCCGGCAATGATGCCGCCCGGGTCTTGTATGCATCCGAAGGATTCGAACTCATTGGCGTGCGACGGCAATATTACCGTTCACGGCAGGGCCGTGAAGACGCGATGGTGTATGCGCTGAACTTTAACGAGGCAACGAAGAGCGAGCACGGCGCTGACCCGCGCCCCCGTCTGGTGTAGACTTCGCGCCTTTTCCAGGGTTGAAACAGATGCCAGGCTTGGCCAGTCAAATCAGTCGGCGGCGAACATTTGCAATCATTTCCCATCCCGATGCGGGGAAAACGACGCTTACTGAGAAGTTGTTGTTGTTCGGTGGTGCGATCCAGCTGGCTGGGACGGTCAAGGGCCGCAAGGCAAGCCGTCATGCCACTTCGGACTGGATGGCGCTGGAACGACAGCGGGGAATATCGGTGACCTCATCGGTCATGCAGTTTCCCTACCGCGACTACATCATCAATTTACTCGATACGCCAGGTCATGAGGATTTTTCCGAGGACACCTATCGTACACTGACCGCCGTCGATTCGGCACTGATGGTTATCGACTGCGCAAAAGGCGTCGAACAGCGCACGATCAAATTGATGGATGTCTGTCGCCTGCGCGACACACCGATCATGACATTCATCAACAAGCTCGACCGCGAGGGCCGCGAGCCAGTGGAACTCCTCGATGAGATAGAAAACGTCCTGGCAATCCGTTGCGCGCCGGTGACCTGGCCGATCGGCATGGGCAACAGGCTCAAAGGTATCTATCACCTGGCCCTGGATCGCCTGTATGTGTACCGGACCGATGACCGGGCAAAGGCCGGGCAGACCCGGGTCATCAACGGATTGCACAGTCCCGAGGCTGGCCAGTTGCTGGGAGACATGGCCGAGGAATTCTGCGACGAGGTGGAACTGGTCCGGGGTGCGAGCACCGAATTCTCGATAGAAGAATATCTCGCCGGCCGCCAGACCCCGGTTTTTTTCGGCTCGGCCATAAACAGCTTTGGCGTCAGGGAACTGCTCGATGCCTTTGTCGAATACGCACCGCCGCCGCAGCCACGTGAGGCCATGGAACGCGTCGTTGAGCCCCAGGAAAACGCCTTTAGCGGTTTTGTCTTCAAGATACAGGCCAATATGGATCCGGCGCACCGGGACCGGATCGCTTTTATGAGAATCTGTTCCGGTAGTTTCAAACCCGGCATGAAGCTGTTCCAGGGACGCACGCGGAAAAACATGAAAATCGCCGACGCGCTGACATTTTTGGCCGCCGACCGCAAACATGCCACCAATGCCTGTGCCGGCGACATCATCGGTCTGCACAATCACGGTACGATCAATATTGGCGATAGCTTCAGCGAAGGCGAGGATCTCGAGTTCACGGGCATACCGAGTTTTGCCCCGGAACTTTTTCGGCGCGCGGTGCTGCGCGATCCGCTGCGCATGAAAGCGCTGCAAAAAGGGCTGGATCAGCTGTGCGAGGAAGGGGCCACGCAGTTATTCCGGCCATTTCGGAATAACGATTTGATCCTGGGCGCGGTCGGCCCGCTGCAATTCGAGGTGGTCGAATTCCGCTTGCGCGAGGAATACGGCGTCGAATGTCTGTTCGAGGCAATCAATGTCGCCACGGTTCGCTGGGTCGGCGCCAGCGACGAGAAACAACTGGAAAAATTCAGGCACAAGGCGGGCGAGCACCTGGCGGTGGATCATGCTGGCGAGCTGGTCTATATCGCGCCCACCAGGGTCAACCTGTCGCTGACCGAGGAACGTTGGCCAGATCTTGAATTCAGTGCGACCCGCGAGCACCAGAGCAGGAAGAGTGCAGGCTAAGTCCTGCAGACTCCAGGCAGCCGGGATATAGTCGCTGCCATGGCGGACGGGGATCGGCAGTGAATATCCGGATTTTGCGGCAGAGGCCGGTGCTGGCATGGGCGTTTTACGACTGGGCCAACTCCGCTTATGCCACGACCGTGATGGCGGCGTTTTTTCCGATCTTTTTCAGTCAGTACTGGAGTGTCGGGGTCGCTGGCAGCGTCACCACCTTTCGCCTGGGCGTTGCCAACGGTACGGCGAGCCTGATCATCGCTTTTCTCGCGCCGTTCCTCGGTGCAATCGGCGACCGCGGCGGCAGCCGGATGCGCTTTCTTTTTACCTTCGCGGCGCTGGGCGTGGTGATGAGCAGCGCCTTGTATTTTGTCGAGCAGGGCCAATGGCAATACGCCGCGGTCATCTATGCGTTGGCGACCATGGGGTTTGCCGGCAGTAACGTGTTTTACGATTCGCTGCTGGTCGATATCAACGCGCAAGAGAATTTCTCGCTGGTTTCCGGTTTTGGTTACGCGATGGGCTACCTCGGCGGCGGCCTGCTGTTCCTGGTAAATGTGCTGATGTACGAGCACCCGGAATGGTTTGGCCTGGTCGATGCTACCCAGGCGGTACGCGTTTCCTTTGTCACGGTTGCCGTCTGGTGGGCCGTGTTCAGCATTCCCGCGATGCTTTGGGTTCGGGAAACACCGACCGTCAACAAGAGCAGCAGCTGGCAGGCGGTGACCGCCGGTCTGACGCAACTCAAGCATACGCTGAAAAAAATCCGTTCTATGAAAACGATCGTGTTGTTTCTGGTTGCCTACTGGTTGTACATAGACGGCGTCAACACCATCATCAAAATGGCCGTGGATTTCGGCATCAACCTGAATATTGCGCCAACTGACCTGATTAAAGCCCTGTTGCTGACTCAGTTTGTCGGTTTCCCCGCGGCTTTGGCGTTTGGCTGGCTCGGCAATCGGATTGGCGCCAAGCAGGGGATCATGATCTGCATCACGGTTTACTTTGTGGGTACGCTTTGGGCCGGCATGTATCTAAAGACGGTTACCGAGTTCTATATGCTTGCGATCATGATCGGGTTGGTCCAGGGAGGCGTGCAAAGCCTGAGCCGGGCGCTATACGCCAGTATCATTCCAAGCGACAAGACCGCTGAGTTTTTCGGTTTCTACAACATGCTGGGAAGATTTGCCGCGGTGCTCGGTCCGTACCTGGTGGCCGGCGTGGCCCTGTTCACGCAAAATCCGCGTTACGCGATCATGGCTATCGCGCCCTTGTTTCTTTTTGGCGCGGCCGTGTTGTTCCTGGTGGATCCGGACAAAGGTCAGCGGGAAGCCAATGCCCTGGGAGGGGAGACATAGCTCTGCCAAGCTGCTGCAGGACCGCTTCACGGCCGAAACGCAGCCACCCGAGCCTTGAGTAGTCTGAGCCGTTCGCTGCCGGGGTTTGGATAATAACGAATCGCGATATAGTCATCGGCAATTTCGCCGATCACGGCGCTCAGATCGGGACGCGACTCGATCACCCGCCGGGCGAAATTCAATGGGCCTTCATCGCTTTTCCTCGCCAGGCCCTTGCCCGCCAGCCGCTGGCAGAAAAGCCGCCAGGATTTGTCGGCGGGATGCAGTTTCCGGCGCCGGAATCCCCTGGCCGTGGACAGACCCAGGAAAAACAACGCCAGCGACATCGCGACCGCCAGCACGGCAGCCAGACTTTTCCAATCCGGTTTCTCGAATCCCAGTTTTTCCAGCAATGATCGCTGACGGTCGAAATCGTAATCGAGTATCCATTCATTCCAGGCGTTGTGCATGGCGTCCCAGGCTTGCCGCATTTGTATCAGCGCCGGGTGCAAGCGAAGAAAGCGCTCCTGGGCCGACATAGCATCGGGCAGCGTTCCCGCAAGGCCCTGCAGAATCCGGTCTGGCGCAACGGCTGCGGTGGGATCGACGCGCTGCCAGCCACGGCCGGGAAGCCAGACCTCGGACCAGGCATGGGCATCGGCCTGGCGTACGACGAGGTAGTCGCCCAGCCGGTTGTATTCCCCGCCCTGGTAACCGGTCACCACGCGCGCCGGGATGCCGGCGGCGCGCATCATCAAGGTGAAGGCGGAAGCGTAATGGCCGCAGAAACCCTGGCGGGTTGCAAACATGAAGTCATCGACGCTGTGTCGATAACCGGTTCGCGGCGGTTGCAGTGTATAAAAAAAATCCTGTTCCGTGAACATCTGCAGGACTCGCGAAATAAACAGCTCTGCATGGCCCGCATCGGCAAACATTTGCCGGGCCAGCGCCTGCGTCTTAGGGTTTCGGTCGGGGGGTATCGCCAGGTTGCGCCAGGCCAGCCGTTGCGGCAAAGACAGATCGGCCGTGAACCGGGTATGCGAAACCACGTTGTAGCCGGTCAGTCGTCTGACCGGCTGCCGGCTGATCAATTGGAGATCGCGGTTCATCGTGGTGCCTCGCCGATCCCAACTCGCCGGCAGGTCGAGCGCAAATATCCAGTTTCTCTGATGGGGCTCCAGCGTGACCTGGTAGCGATATTCTTTGCCGTGGAAATCGATCAGGGCGGGCGCAGCCTGGGCGGATGGCACAACGACGCTCCACCGCATGCCGTCGAAAGCGCTGAGTACCGGGCCGCGCCAATAGCGTTCCCGGGGTTCCGGGAGGTCGCCATCGAACCGAGCGCGGAAGGCGATTTCCGCCGACAAGGAAAGGTCGGATATTTCACCCGGGCTCATTTGATCGCTGAGGCCGGTCGATGCGCCGGCGCGGGTCGGCATGGACCAGAAAGGCCCGCTGATGCGGGGGAAAAACAAGAACATGACCAGCATCAGCGGCACGGCGTGCAGCAGCATGCGTCCGGACAGCCTCAGATTCTGCTTCAGGGGCAGAGCATCGCCGGACTTGCTGACCGCCAGCAGAGCGGCGGTGATGATCCACACGCTGACCAGCAGGTAAACGCCGGTCCACGGGGATTGGTCGAACAGCAGACTCGCCAGCACCAGGAAGTAAGCGATGAACAGCAACAGGATCTGGTCTCTTTTGCCGCGAGTCTCCAGTAGTTTCATGCCCATCATGATTGCCAGCAGGGCGGTGCCGGCGGTAAGCCCATTGATGGTGCGATAGGTCAGCACGATGCCGACAAAACCGGTGACGGCGACCAGAAAACGGAGCGTCCGCGGTGGCAACGACCAGCCATGGCGTTCAGCCTGCCAGCGCCACAAGCCGACGGTGACCAGGAAAATACTGATCCACATCGGCAGTCGCGGCAGGTGAGGCAATAACGCCAGGCCGATACCCAGCAGCGTCCAGTTCATGCGTTGCTCGCGAAATCCGCGGCTGTTCATGACTCACCCTCGCTCGGCGAGGGGTACAAGGCCAGTGCGCTCAGGCAGATCAGTTGGTGCTCGGCGCCGCTGGCCGGGGGAATTTCCGTACCAGGCAGACGCAGACCGAAGAGCATGCCGGCAGAATTCGCCGCCAGTATCCAATAGCAAAGCAGTGACAAACGCCGTTCGTCATCGCCCGGACCGGCCAGGTTCCAGTCCAGCCACAGTTGTTCCGCCGCGCCGCCGGAAAACTGCTTGACCAGCAGTTCTTGCTCTCGGGCCAGCGCTTTCCACGCGATATGGCGTGGCGAATCGCCCGGCCGGAAGCTGCGCAGACCGGAGAAATCGTCCGAGCCATCGCCGGCGGCGACCGCATCATAGTGCGAACCGGATTGCCTGGCGGGCAATGGCGCCGCCGCCGCCGGGCGCGGGAATACCAGGCAATCGGCCGGCTGGTGTATCCAGCTCCAGCTGCGGAAAAGATTGAGCGGGAAGCGCGTGCTGACCGCGAATCGCTGCAGACGCAGACAGCCTCGTTTGCGGGTGGGGATCGACAGGCGGATAACGCCGCTGCAATCCGTTGCCATATCGGTCGTACTGCCCAGGTAATCGCTGGATTCGCCACGCAGATCATACCTGGCTGAGTGCTCCGAATTTTGCAGCAGGATTTCAAATACGGCATCTTCACCAGCAAAAACCGGTTGCGCGCCAATCGCCCGCACCACCGTTCCGGTCAGGTTTCCGTGGCAATGGTGCATGGCGACCAGGCCCAGGCTGGCCAGCAGAAAAGTCAGCGCAAAACCCATGCTATTGCCGTAGTTCATGCTGGCCAGGAGTATGGCAAACAGCATGGCGGCAAAAATAAACCCCATTTTCCCCGGCAGGATATAAACCCGTCGTTTATCCAGCGTAACGGGCAGACGGTCGCGCCCTTGACGCTTTAACGCCCAGGCCGCTATCCGTTCCTTGATAAATTTTGGAATGCCTGCCGCCACGGGCGTGAAATCGTTCAGGGTACGGAGACAGCCGCCAGCATCAGTTCACCCGGTTCGGTGCTGGCGTGCAGTTCGTCGCGCAAGCGCAGCCGGTGATTGGCGACTGCCGGGATAATCGCCTGGACATCTTCGGGCAACACGCCCGGGTGACCATGAATCATTGCCCAGGACCGGCTGCACTTGACGATCGAGATGGCGGCGCGGGGCGACAGGCCATGGACGAAATCCGGCGATTCGCGGGTGAATGCGACCAGGGCCTGCACATAATCGAGCAACACATCGGAAACATGGATCGATGACACGGTATCCATCAACGATTTCAGTTGCGCAGTTTGCAAAGCCGGTTCGAGCAAGGCGAGCAATGCGCGCCGATCCTGCCCGGCGATCAGGCGGCGTTCCATCTCCGGACCCGGAAAACCCAGCGAGATCCGCATCAGGAAACGATCCAGTTGTGATTCGGGGAGCGGAAAGGTGCCGATCTGGGTGACCGGGTTTTGGGTTGCGATGACAAAAAACGGATCCGGCAGCGGATAACTGTCGCCATCGGCGCTGACCTGGTTTTCTTCCATCGCCTCGAGCAGGGCGCTTTGCGCTTTCGGGGTCGCCCGGTTCACCTCGTCGGCCAGCACCAGCTGGGAAAAAATCGGTCCCGGGTGAAACTCGAAGCGGTTGTCGTCACGCAGATACACGGAAACGCCGATCACATCGGCCGGTAGCAGATCGCTGGTGAACTGAATCCGGTTGTAATTGAGTCCAAGCGTGCGAGCCAGGGCATGGGCCAACGTGGTCTTGCCGACACCCGGCAGATCCTCGATCAGCAAGTGGCCTCGCGCCAGCAGGCAAGTCAGCGACAGGCGCAGCTGGTGGTCCTTGCCGAGTATGATTTCGTTGAGTTGATCGAGAACAGCGTTTACCTGCTGCTGCTGTTCCGTTACCCGGCTTTCGCTTGCTGTTGCCGCCGCCTGTCGATTCATCGCTGAAACCCTGATCCAAAAATAACCGATTAATGATGATCTTTGCTCGACCGTCTTTTGGTCGGATCATCCCGAAAATCCAGCCTATCAGCTTGTTATCGCCGTGGCTGTGACCTGCTTAACATAGTTCAGTTCACTGCGGGGCGCGCGCTCGTCAAGCGCCCAGCTTACGAACTTTTAGCAGTTGCTCACGCCATCGCACCTGCGCGTCTTCCATTTCCACGACCCGCTGTCGTTCTTTTTCTACGACGGTGGCTGGCGCGTTGGCCACAAAATTCGGGTTGGCCAATTTTTGCTTGCTGCGCTGTAAATCGTTATCCAGTTTCTCGATTTGCTTGTTCAGCCTTGCCAGTTCGGCATCGCGGTCGATCAAACCGGCCATCGGCACCAGGATTTCCATGGTGCCGAGCAAGGCGGTGGCAGAATCCGGCGCCGTCTCATCATCGGCAAGAACACGAATGCTTTCCAGTTTCGCGATATGCAACAAGAAGTCCTGTAGCTTTTCCAGCCTGCTTCGATCCTCGTCCGAGGCATTTTTTAGCAATAGCGGCAAGGGTTTAGCCGGTGCGATGTCCATTTCACCGCGAATTTGCCTGACCCCGAGAACCAGGCCTTGCAGCCAGACCATGTCCTGCTCCGCCTTTTCGTCGCGATCGAATTCATCGGCGCCGGGGTAGGGTGCGAGCATGATGGTTTCGCCGCCGGCGCCGGCCAGTGGCGCGACTTTTTGCCAGATTTCCTCGCTGATAAACGGCATCAGCGGGTGGATCGCGCGCAACAAGGCTTCGAGCACTGTAATCAGCGTCCGCCGAGCCCCTCTTTTCGCACTGTCACCGGCAGTATCGTCCTGGAGCACGGCCTTTGACAGTTCCAGGTACCAATCGCAGAACTCGTTCCAGGTAAATTCGTACAGGGCCTTCGCCGCGAGATCGAGCCGATACGCTTTCATTTGCCGGGAAATCTCCGCGGCAGCGGCGCAAAACCGCGAGCGAATCCACCGATCCGCGAGGCTGTATTCACAATCGCCGCCGAGCCCGCAATCTTGTCCCTCGGTGTTCATCAGCACATAGCGCGCCGCGTTCCACAGCTTGTTGCAAAAATTGCGATAGCCCTCAATACGGCCCAGCTCAAAACGAATATCCCGGCCGGTGGTCGCAAGGCTGGCAAAAGTGAAACGCAAACTGTCGGCGCCATACGCGTCGATGCCATCGGCAAACTGTTTTCGGGTGACTTTTTCTATTTTTGCTTTCAGATGCGGCTGCATCAGGTCGCTGGTTCGTTTTTCCAGCAGGCTGTCCAGATCGATGCCATCGATCAGATCCAGCGGGTCGAGCACGTTGCCCTTGGATTTGGACATTTTCTGGCCATCCTGATCGCGAATCAGGCCATGGATGTAGATTTCCCTGAAGGGGACCTCGCCGGTGAACTTCAGACCCATCATGATCATGCGGGCGACCCAGAAGAAAATAATGTCAAAGCCGGTGACCAGTACGCTGGTTGGATAAAAGGTATCCAGCGCAGCGGTTTTTTCGGGCCAGCCCAGCGTGGAGAACGGCCACAGGGCCGATGAAAACCAGGTGTCGAGCACGTCTTCGTCCTGACGCAGAGCGAGATCCGTCGCTAACCCGTATTTTCGCCGCACCGCAGTTTCATCGGCCGCGACATAGATATTGCCCTGCTCGTCATACCAGGCCGGAATGCGGTGCCCCCACCACAGTTGCCGGCTGATGCACCAGTCCTGAATATTGCGCATCCATTCGAAATAAGTCTTCGACCAGTTCGCCGGCACGAAGCGAATATCGCCATTTTCGACAGCGGCAATCGCGGGTTCCGCCAGCGGTGCGATTTTTACATACCACTGGTCGGTCAGGTATGGTTCGACGATCGCGTGACTGCGGTCGCCACGCGGAATCATCAGCCGGTGGTTCTCGACCCGTTCGATCAGACCCAACGCCTCCAGGTCCGCGACCACTTTCTCCCTGGCAACAAAACGATCGAGCCCACGATAGGCTGGCGGGCAATTTTCGTTCATCGAGGCGTCATCGCTCAGGACGTTGATGACATCCAGATCATGTCGCTGGCCGATTTCGTAGTCGTTGAAATCGTGTGCCGGCGTGATTTTCACGCAACCGCTGCCAAACTCAGGATCGACGTAATCGTCTGCGATCACTGGAATCAGCCGGTCGCACAATGGCAGGCGCACTTTCAGGCCGATCAGCGATGCATAGCGTTTATCGTCCGGATGGACTGCAACGGCGGTGTCGCCAAGCATGGTCTCGGGGCGCGTCGTGGCGACCGTCAAATGGCCATCGCCGCTGGCCAGTGGATATCGCATATGCCAAAGATGGCCGTCTTCTTCCTGCGAGAGGACTTCGAGATCCGACAATGCCGTGTGCAGGACAGGGTCCCAGTTGACCAACCGTTTGCCCCGGTATATCAGCCCTTCATCATAGAGTTGCTCGAAAACCGTCATTACCGCCGCGGACAGATCGTCATCCATGGTAAATCGCTCGCGGCTCCAGTCCACCGATGATCCCATGCGCCTGAGTTGCCCTGAAATCCTGTCGCCCGATTGTTCCTTCCATTGCCAGACGCGGTTGACGAATTCGTCGCGGCCAAGTTCACGGCGATGCAGCCCTTCGGCGCCAAGCAGCCGTTCGACCACCATCTGGGTTGCGATGCCCGCGTGATCGGTCCCGGGTTGCCAAAGCGTATTTTGCCCCAGCATCCGGTGATAGCGGGTCAGCGCGTCCATGATCGTGACCTGGAAAGCGTGCCCCATGTGCAAGGTGCCGGTGACGTTCGGTGGCGGGATCATGATGCAATAAGGCTGACCCTGGCCCGTTGGCGCGAAATACCGGCTTTCTTCCCAGCGCCGGTAGATGCGTTGTTCGATTTCCCCGGGGGAATAAGTCTTGTCCATAAGAGTCCTGTCAGAATGCCGGGGGTCAGTCGTTTGGGTCCGGCGACACTTCAAGGTAGTCACGCAGGATCTGGTCGATCAATTCCGGGAGTTCGTTGCGCAAGCGGTTGGCGACTTGCTCGAATAACGACGCTTCCATTTCCTGAAAAGCCGCATGCAGCAGCCGGTCAGTCAGCTCGAAGCTGCGGGATGCCAGTTCGGTTTGTAGCTCGGCCAGACGATTCTCATCAAACAGCGGCGGCGCAGCCACGGCGGAATCGGCGCCGGTTGCCGCGGCATCGGTGACTACATCGGTGAGTACCGGGATTGGGTCAGGTTTTTTCCCGTCGTTGGCGTTCATATCGCGGATTATTTCACATTCGGTGCGTATTCAGCGAGTAACCGCGATCGCGGTAAAAACGAAATCGCTGACGCCCGCTTGCCCGCGTCTCTGCTCCGCGGCCAACCAGTTCCGCAACCCTTTCAAAGCGGCTGAATATCTCGGGAACCTCGCTGGCGAGATTGATCAGCATGCCGTGGTGTCCCTGCGAATCTTCGCCACAGCCGATGACGACCGCCTCGGCACATTTTTCCGTTGCGCCGGACCGGTCCAAGCAGCGGTGGGGCACGAAACTGCCGTCACGAAAAACCCAAAGCAGCTTATCGAGCTGCATGGCCTGTGCAGCAGAGGCCGCGTGTATATAGACCGTCATGGCGGACAAGTAAGCTTTTTCCGCAAGGTGGCAAGCCAGCCGCAACCGATCGTGCCGGGATTCCTCGAGGATATAAAAATCGACGCGCGTCATCGCGATCTCAACATCGGCTCAGCAAATACTCCACCAACATCGAAACCGGCCGGCCAGTTGCTCCCTTGGCCTTGCCGGCTTTCCATGCCGTGCCCGCTATATCGATGTGCGCCCAGCGCAAGCCTTCGGTAAACCGGCCCAGGAAGTTGGCGGCAATCGAAGCGCCGCCCTCGCGACCTGCCGAGTTGGCAAAATCCGCAAAATTACTGCGCAGTTGCTGGTTGTATTCTTCGTCCATAGGCAGACGCCAGGCACGGTCGCAAGCTCGCCGACCGGCATCCAGCAATTCCGCCGCCAGCTTGTCGTCCCGCGTCATTATGCCGCTAAAGGTGCCGCCCAGGGCGACCACGCAGGCGCCGGTCAGGGTGGCTACGTCGAGTATCGTGTCCGGCTTGAACTGGCGGGCATAAGTCAGCGCATCGCAAAGAATCAGCCGGCCTTCCGCATCGGTGTTCAGTATTTCGATGGTCTTTCCCGACATGCTGGTGATTACGTCCCCGGGACGCGTCGCATTGCTGCCGGGCATGTTCTCGCAACTGGGCACGACCATGACGAGGTTGATCGGCAAGTCGAGTTCCGCGACTGCGCTCATGGTGCCGATTACCCCGGCGGCGCCACACATGTCGAACTTCATTTCATCCATTGCCGGCGGTGGCTTGAGGCACACGCCACCGGTATCGAAGGTGACGCCCTTGCCGACCAGCACAATCGGTTTACTGCTCGCAGCGGCCCCGCGATATTTCAAAACAATGACCCGGGCAGGCTCTTTTGCGCCCTGGGTCACCGCTAGCAACGCGCCCATACCCAGTTTTTTTATTTGCGCCGGCCCAAGAATCTCTGCTTGCAGCTTCTTGTGTTTTTTCGCCATATCACGCGCGATTTTTGCCAGGTAGGACGGTGTGCAGACATTGGCTGGCAAATTGCCCAGTTCCCGGGCAAGACTCTGCCCGACGGCAATGCACTGGCCATGCCGGATACCTTTGTCGGCGATTCGGCGATGTTTGCCCTGGGATATGGCGAAGCCGATTTTTCCCGGACGGCGGGAGGTTGATCTCCCCGATTTGGTCGTGCGGTACTCATAATTCGCAGCCACTGCGGTTTCTACCCCGAGCCGGGTCCAGCGATAGATGTCTTCAGCGCTTTCCGCATGATGGCCCAGGTATGAGATGGCGTTGCGCACGCCGCTGCCATGCAGGGTCTTTAGCGCCGCAGCGAGTGATTTCCGGTATTGCGGCAGATCGTATTGACTCTTTTTGCCCAGGCCGACCAGCAACAACCCACGAAACACGGTATCGCCGATACCAGGCAGCCAGATGCAGTCCGCGGGTTTGGTTGGCAGATCGCCTTGTTTTCGCAACTTGTCCAGGAGACCTTGGGTCGCCTTGTTTATCGCCTGGGTCGCCGCCGGCAAATCGCCATTCGAGTAAACACCGGCGATGGCGCAGTCGGTGCGTTGTCCGGCGGGGTTTCCGGACCTGGCAAAAAACTCCATAAAAACTCCAGTTACGCCGTAGGCGATTGTTTATTGAGCCCCCGGCAGACGTGGTTTAATGTTTGTTGTCCGGCGCAAAGCGGCTTCGCTAAAAGCCGTCTCCGGCGCGAAAGCTGATTAGTTTACTTGATTCCCGGGTCATATTGGATGCTATTACTGAGAATTACAGACCGGTATATCTTTCGTGAGGTCGTCACGGTCTGGCTGATGGTGACCTTTGTGCTGTTGTTTTTCCTGTTCAGCAATGTTGTTGCGAGATTGCTGGCCAGCGCTGCCGCCAACGATTTTGCCCGTGAAAGTCTTGGGGTGCTGCTGGGTCTGACCAGCGTCCGCTTTCTGACCACGCTGATTCCGTTTGCGCTGTTTCTCGCGATGATGCTGGCGCTTGGCCGCATGTACCAGGACAGCGAAATGCCGGCTTTTCAAGCCTGTGGCATCGGACCGAAACGTCTTTATCGTCCCTTGTTCATGGTGGCCCTGCCGGTAACCGCCTTGATGACCTGGCTGTCGGTGGATCTGGATCCCTGGGCCGCAAACCAGCGTTTCAAACTGGAGCGCGCAGACCAGGCGGCACTGGCATTCGGTAACCTCGAGGCCGGCCAGTTCAGGACCCTGGGCAGCGGCAATACCGTGTTTTATGCCGAACGCGTGGACCAGGATGGTCAGTTGCACAATCTTTTCATACGCCGTGAAATTGCGGATCGGCTGGAGATCGTCGTCGCGGAACGCGGCGTGCAGCAAGTCGACGAACACGGCTCGCAAAGCCTGATACTTTTCAATGGCAGGCGCTACGAAGGCATTCCGGGAGAAGCTGCATTCCGCACCATGGAGTTTTCCGAACACGGCATCCCGATCGGCCTACCCGAGCCCGATCTGGAGTCTGACGACCTGGAACTGATGTCGACGGCCGAATTGCTGGGCGCCACCGATATTGAGCGCCGGACTGAACTGCATTGGCGCCTGTCGCAGCCGGTGTCCGTGCTGGCGCTGACCTTGCTGGTCGTACCATTGAGCCGAACCGATCCACGCCGCGGACGATACGGCAAACTGATATTCGCAGTACTGATTTACCTGATTTACTCGAACCTGATGGCCACGGCCCGGATCATGATGGACCAGGCGGTGGTTCCGTTCTGGCTGGGTACCTGGTGGGTGCACGCGTTGGTGGTTTTGCTTGCCGTGATGCTGTTCGTCCAACAACGCTTGCGCATGGTCTGGCCGATGAGAAAAAAATTGCCGGCGGATTGCGGGGCGCCGGACGCATGAACATTTTCGACCGTTACCTGATGAGAGCGACCTTGCAAGGATGTGGCGTGATACTGATGGTCCTGGCCGCACTCACCTTGTTTGTCAATTTTATCGGCCAGTCGAAATACGTCGGCAACGGCGCCTATGGCATCGGGGATGCTTTCGTGTTCGCCTTGCTGACCCTGCCATCGCAGATTTACCAGGCCATGCCCATCATCGCCTTGCTGGGTGCGCTGATCGGGCTGGGCGGCCTGGCCGCCCACAGCGAGTTGCATGTGATCCGTTTGTCCGGCGCGTCGGTCTGGCGCCTGGCCAGGTCCGTGTTGATGGCGGGCAGCGTGCTGATGGTGCTGACCGGAGCCTTTGGCGAGTTCATCGCGCCGCCGCTCGATCAGGCCGCGCGCCAGTTTCGCACGCTGAAGCAACATCAGAAAATCAGCATTGCTGGTTCCAACACCAGCGCCTGGATCAAGGAAGGCAACGATATAATCAGCATCGACCAGATGATGAGCGGCGGGCAGGTCGGCGGCCTGTATATATATCGCTTCGATGATCAGCGTCGCCTGCGGTCGGTGATTCGCGCAGATGGCGCGCGCACCAATGAAGAAGGCGACTGGTTCCTGGAAAACATGCGCGAAAGCCAGTTGAGCGAAGATGGCATATCGACGTTTTCGGCGGCGCAAACCGCAAGCCCGGGTTTGTTACAGCCTGATCTCCTGGAACTGTCGGCGATCGATACCGATCATCTGTCGGCTCGCGGTCTCTATGAGTATTACCACTACCTGCGTAAAAACGATCTTGAAACCAGTCATTACGAGCAGGCGTTCTGGACGCGCATCGCGACCACCGCATCGGTTCCCCTGATGCTGCTGCTGGCGTTGCCGTTCGTGCTCGGTCCCATGCAACGCAGCGGCATCGGTGCGCGACTGGTGGCCGGTATCGTTATCGGGATGAGTTATCGCCTGGGTTCGCGCAGCCTCTATTATTCGGGCGATGTTTACGATCTGGACCCGCTGCTGGTCGGCTGGGGTCCGGTCGTGCTGCTTGCCGTGCTGGTTACCGTGGGCTTGAGCCGGGTTCACTGATCGGGGCGGTCTGCATTGGCCAGTTCGGTTCCCGACCAGAGGTCGTGCCAGGCCAGCCGGCGGTCGCTGCGCAGAGTCCACCAGAACCCGAGGCCGAGTGGCGCCCACGAAAGTAGTGAAAACAATAGCCGCAAGCTGACATCGCTCAGGGTCAGCGCCTGGCCATCGGAGCGGATCAGCCGGATCTTCCAGGCCCGCATGCCCAGCGTCTGCCCGCGTACTAACCAGAAACCGGCAAAGTAACCGGCGACCACCGCGAGCAGGTAAAGCCGGTAGGCGATATTGTCGATTTCGATAGCGCGGTGGGTTATCGGCATCAGCAGGGCGGTCGCCAGCATCAACAGGCCCAGCAGCAGTAAGGAGTCATACAATATTGCGCCCAGTCGGCGCAGCAGACCCGGTCTCGTGTCAGCGGTACCCATCGCGCCGGCAGTTTAGATCAACGGTGGCGGGATGCACCAGCGTTTATCGCCGGTTGCCCGAGCCGTTGACGGTGAAACGCCAGCCGATCGTTAGCAGCAGCATTCCCAGCAGCCAGCTCAGGCCGCCGCCACCACCTGATGGTGGCGGTGGTGATGGAGGCGGCGGTGGCGGGGGGATGGCCGCGGCACAGGCGGCGGTTTCCGCCGGTGCGGGGTCGGTGCTGTTCGGCGCCACGAAAACCTGCAGCGTGCAATCCACGCCGCCGATGTCACCGGCGACCCCAAACTGATCCTCGTAATTGATCCAGGCGCCGTTCGACCAGTCCACCGCGGTCGCCGGGTTGGCATCCAGCGTAGCCACCGCAAAATCGAGATTGCTGATCGCCAGGACCGCGGGCACGGCGCTGCTGATACTGAGGTTGGCCGGTATCGTGAAAACGGCCACGACCGCGTCGTCCGCATAACGCAGGTAACCGTTCGGTGCTCCGCCAGGCTGATTCAGCCAGGCGGATGCCGTATTGATCGGTATGGATACCGCGGGTTCGCCCGCGACGGTGGGCAGTTCCAGTCGGGCGCTGCCGGTCGCGCCATCAACGGTTTGCCCCTGATATCGGATGATATTTCCGATAGAGTTCCGAAAGCGCATGGGCTTGTTGAAAGCCAGCCACAACCGGTAATCGCCGCCGGGCACCATTGCGCTACTGCTGGTCACGGATAGGGTCCTGTTGTTGCCGCCCGCCGAGACCCAGCTCGCTGCGTAAACGATGTTGCCGGTCGCCGCTTCGCTGATCTGCACCGCTTGAATCCTGGGCGGCGCGGCCTGGCGGTAGAAACCCAGCCATAGCATGCTGGTGATATCGTCGCGCATCCGGGCCACCTGGCTGTCGGGCAGGATGAAGCCGCTGTGGCCATGGGTACTGGTGCCACCGTAGTCCTGGGCGCCGTTCAACGGTTCCGTCTCCAGGGTCCAGGATGGAATCTGGTAGGTGTAGGCGAAATAATCCGCTGTTGTGCCGATACCCTGGTTACCGACCTCGTTGGGCCCGTCCCGGCCATCGCGGTAAATCCTCGGCGACGCCACCCGCATGCGGTTCATCAGCGCCACGGTGATGTTGTCACGGCGGGTATTGCCGGTGAGCGGCGTGAAATATATCTGGGTAAATGAATGGATATCGGTGTACATCCGCAGCCGATCCTCCGGTCCCAGGGCGGCGCCGTTCTGCAAAGCCAGTATTTCAGGTTCCGAGGCCACGCTCAGGCTGCGAAAAATCAGGCTGGTCTCGCGACCCTGGCCCCATGAGCCATTGTTCAGGCCAAAGCCAAACGCGTTGTTGCGGTTGAGATCGACGCCCCAGAAATTATCGCCAACGGTGGTCAGGTCCGCATCGACCACGCCCAGTGACACCGGGTTTCGCAGGTTTTTCCGGCGCATGCGGCCATCCCTCGGCTGACCGGGGTCCGCCGTGACGCTGAGCGGAAAACTCTGTGTCTGGATAAAACTGTCGATATTGAGAACCGGCAGGATTACGACATTGAGATTTTCGGCCAGGTACTGGCCCACACCGCCATCGGCCTTGTTCTCGATCAGCGTCTCGAACAATTCGGTCGAGGCTTCCGGAGTTTGCCATTCACGGGGATGAGTGCCGGTGTTGACCATGACCGCGGGCTCAGGCAGCCCATCTACAGTCAGCGAATCTGCAGTATCGCCAAGCCGGTAGGCCCAGATATTCCGGCCCGAAAGCGTCTGACCGACAATGGTGCCGGTGACTTGGTCGGTGTTCGCTATCATCAAGGCTTGGTGCTGCATATGCAAACTGACATATTCACGGAACCCGTCCACCGCGGTCAGCGAGGCGACCGGCAACGGCGGCGGAAAGCCCAGCGCGATATTCAGGCCGCTGCTGTCATTCTCGGTATAGGTGAACCGGACATCGCCGCAACCGGGCGCAAACGGGTTGACGATCTCGTTGAACTGGTCGAACAGACACTGGGCGCCTGCGTTGGCCGAGACCAGCAGGCCGGCCACGACACCCAAGCGAGTCAGCACGGAGCGATTCACAGGGCCAGCCATTGCGCGATCTCCTGTCTGAGATTTGCCGATAAACGCGGATTGGCCGCCAGCCGGCCAAGTTCCGCCCTGGCCGCGGGGCTGGCGTGGAGCCGCAGCGCCAGGACGGCTGTGCGCCTTTGCGCTCCTGCGCTGTCATCGAGGATCACACCGCCGAGGCGTCGAATATCAGACAGATCGCCGTACCTCGCCAGCGCGCCGGCGGCCGAGGCGCCATGTTGCGGGTCAGCCAGCAGCGCAAACAATTGTTCTTTGGCGCCGGCGTAGCCGGCCTGTAAACGGCCGATGGAGAGAATCGCCGCCGATGCCAGTTGATCGCGTTGCCGGACCAGGTCGAGGATCGCCAGGCTTTGCGCGGAATCCAGCGATTGTTCCAGATCGCGCATCATATCGATGACCACAGCCGCGGGGGCCTGGATGGCCAGTTGCCGGTACAAACCTACATCGCCCAGTCGCCTCGCGATCAGCAGCACGCCGCCGGCGAGTCGGGGCTGATCATCGAAGGCGGATGAAATCTGCGGGCGCCAGGCTCGCAATTCGGCTGGCGAAAGCTCGGCCAACGCCTGTTCCAGACCGGCGGCGATGTGCCGGTTCTCGTCCAGGTCAGCGGACCAGGCGGGCAACGGCGCCTGGCCGCGGGCAATCTTCCTGAGGATTTCGCCGCGGGCAGCTTGTATGCGCCAGTTTCCCAGGGTCAGCCGGGCAGCCGAGGCGACATCGTGCAGCGCGACGGTCAACCGGTGGTTGCCCTCCGTGAGAATCGTCGTCGATTCTGACTGATAACCCAGCAGTTCCTTGACCGCTTGGGTTGTTTGATCATCAGGGGTGGCCAACGATCCGAGCGCCAGCAGCCCCTCATAGAGCAGGTGCTCCCGCGCATTCACTGTCAGCGCCGGGTCTGAGCTGACCTCAAGAAGCCATGTCCTGGCGGCGGGCTGGCGGTCGTTCGACACGATATCGCCAAGTTGCTGCAGGCGCGCAGCCGCCTGCGCCTCGTTGGCCGGTGCCGCCGTGGGCGCTAACGTTGCCACGGACATCAACAGGCTGACCAAAATCGGGGCCACTCGTGGCTGCGATGGTTTTGCTGGCATGTTCCGGGCTCCCGAAGATTTCTATGGCTGATTTTGTTTATTTGTACCGTTATTCCGGTGCGACTGATAGCCCGGTTGCGAGTTCCCCAGCGAGCAAATTTGTCAGATTAGATTCGGACCAATTTGCATAAGCCACAAAATTGTATATATTGTTTAGCCAGCCTGTTGAATTGCATACGGAATTGCCCGATACAGGTCTTGGCCGCACGCCAAGAGAGCCTCATAAAAGTCGGCAACCATGATAAATGGTCCGAATATAACCAAGGGGACAAGATGTTGGATACCAAAGAGCGATTTTTCCGGGCAACCCTGGAGTTGGCCGGTTCCGGATCCATTAAAAAGCGCCTGGTCGGCGCCTATATTGGCCACCTGGGTGATCTGGAACCAGATCAATTACCCAAAAGCGCCAGGAGCAAGTTCGAGCGTCTGACCGGTGATTTGACCCGGGTCACGGCGATCAACGGTGAAGGGCCTGTCTTCGCCAGCGTCCGGAAAATGTCGAAAGAAGAAGCGGACTGCGCCGCCGAGACCATTGTCAGCCTGTATGGTCAGCTAGCGGCATCGCGTAGCAAGAATTTGTAGTTTGCGTTCCTGCCAGCGTTGACGATCGCCCGGCGGGCGTAGCGCTAACGCTTGCGCAACCAGAACTCGTACATGCCGGCAAACAACGCCGGATTTTCCTGCTCGAGCTGATGCCAGTCGTCGAGACTGTCCATTCGCGGATTGCCGGCGAAGCGTTGCAGATATAATTTGTCTGCGCGGCCCGGGCCAGGGTCAAAGCCGATCAATTCCAGGCCGAGTTCATCGAGACAGTCGCCGATCTGCGGCAACGTAAAGCGGTGTTCCTGCACGTGAAACAACAAGTCTCTGCAGGTGGACAAGGAGAAAAAATCCAGGTTCTTGCGGATACCGGCGGCCGCGTGGCCGTCCGCCAGCGCCAGGATGTCTGCCCTGGACTTCCGGATGTCATCCGCGGTGACCGACTCGGCCGCAGGCAGGATTTGCCTTGCGGCCAGGACATCCGTTCTCCCGAGTTCGCTGTACAGACCGATGCGCATCAGGCCGTCGTCCCTGAGCAGACCGACCAGCACCCGCCAGCCGGCCACCGGGTCGGCCAAGTGATGCAGCACGCCTGAGCATTCGATCAAGTCGAATTTTCGCTCCAGCGCCGCGAGGTGCAAAATATCCGCGTGCAGAAAATCGATGTTGTCCTGACCGAGCCGTTGGTTCATCTGCTGCGCATACGCCAGGCTGGCCCGGCTCAAGTCGACCGCCAGTACCTTGCTGTCTTTGAATTTGGCGGCGGTTTCGATCGCGTGCCGGCCGGTGCCGCAACCGGCGATCAGGATCTCGGGACGGGCGGGTTTGGCCAGCCCCGCCGGGTCCAGCAACGGGAACACGGAGCGAATCTGCGATACGAAATCCTTGCCGTTTTCACGGCTGGCGGTCTGCCAGCGCGGATAGGGGTTGTCCTCATACAGCCTGCGGACCTTTCTGGAAACCTCGTCGTCGATTGTTGCGAGCGACTCCATTTGGCCGGCAAGCCGCTCGCGTTCTATGGCGTCGGTTAATTGCAAGCGGTATAAATCCGCGCAAGCGGGATTGTCGCTCAGCGCTTGCCGCAGAGCTTCGGGGAATTCCGTGATCGGGCGATAACAGGCGGCGAGCAAGACGCGCCAGGAATCGTTGCCGGTCGCCTCGCCAAGCAAGCCGTCAACCGCCACTATTTCTTCGTGATCGGCCAGCCACAGGTACTCGTTGGCATGCAGCTGACGGGCCAGGGCTTGAAGAAACCCGGTCAGTTTGGTTCGGATGGCGCCAGCGGGCGGGGCAGCCGTCGCCCACAGCAGAATCTTGCGCCGGCTCGCTTTCAGCAAGGTTTCCATCGCCGCATCCGCCGCCAGGCAGTGGCGCAGGACGGCGAGCAGCAGCGGCTCGCAAAGCTGCTCGAGCAGTTGCTCGACCGGGAATTGGTCGATGTTTGATGCCGTCCCATCCGCCTGTAGCAGGCAAAAACCCGCTTTCGCCCTCAGGTAATTCAGCGCCGGCCGCAACAACAACTCGAGGTTCAAGTCTGTCGCGGAAAATAGCGCCAGCAGTTCCTTTTCGAGTTCGGCATCGTCGCCGGCGGGCTGGCAGCGGCCGAGCGCTACGGCATAGGAAATACGATAAGCCGCATTCGCCGGCGCAAGTTCGCAAGCCGCGCGGAAATGTTTGCGCATAGGCTCGTACTGCTGCCGGTCGGCCAGCGCCAGGGCCAAAGAGAAATGCGCCTCGTGATGATCCGGCCGGTAATGCAGCGCCTGCTGGAAGGCCTCGATCGCATCCGGATTTCGCAGCGCCGAAAAAATCAGGCCGAGGTTGTAAGCGGCATCGGCATCCGCCGGCGCGACCGACAAACAGCGCACCAGGTTTTCCACCGCACTGGCATAATCACCGGTCTGCATCAGCGTCACACCCAGGTTATAAAGCGCGTCCGGAAAGTCCGGTTGGCAGGACAAGGCGTTTTCGAATTCCGTGATCGCCTGTTTGCTTTGTCCCATGGCCAGCAATAAATTGGCGAGATTGGAATGCGCGGCAGCTGCCTGCGGGTGCAGAACTAGGGTGCGCCCCAGTGTTGCCTCGGCCTCGCCGGGCTCGCCCGCACGGCGTTGCAGGCTGGCCAGCGTGAGCAGGGCTTCGAGATCGTCGGGTGCCTGGTCCAGCGCGCGCCGGATATGGACCAGCGCCGAATCAGTTTTACCACTTGCCCCCAACAGGGCCGCCATCAGGCGATTGGCGGCCGGGTGCGCGGGCTGCTCTGTCAGAATCTCGGCACAAAGACCGTGCGCCTGGTCGATCTGGCCCTGCTGGTAACAAGCGATCGCCTGGTTGAGTTTTTGCTCCGGCAAGACTGGGCCTGGTCAGGCAGACGGGCCGGTATAACTGCAGCCTGAGTTACAGGTTTCGCAAACCACGACCCGGCACAGGCCGGTGAGATCGCCGATCAGCCGCTGCCAGATCCAGCGCGCCAGGTTTTCGCTGGTCGGATTTTCCAGGCCCGGGATGTCGTTGAGATAATGGTGATCGAGTTGCTCGAACAAAGGCTGGAATGCTTTTTTTAGCTCGGCAAAATCCATGACCCAGCCGCTGTCGCCACCGGCATCGCCGGACACGTGCACCTCGATCCGGAACGAATGCCCATGCAGACGGCTGCACTTATGATCTTCGGGCACGTTTGGCAAACGATGCGCCGCTTCGATCTGAAAGCCCTTGAAGATTTCCATGCGCAGAGTTTAATCGAATCGGAAGATTTTCGCGGAGAAAATGCCGGGCGGTCTTGCGCTTGAACGATGGGTCCTGAATGCACCCAGCGCGGCTCAATAATTTAGAGCGCTATGGCTGCCCACATATAATTCACGTCCTGCCGGGAGATCAATGAGCGCCCGCTGCCTGGCCAGTTCATCCTCAAGTTCGGCGAGCACGGCGGCGAAACCCGGATGTCCCCGCAAGCCATCGGGGACCGGGTCGATCCTGATGTGCCACGCGTACCGGAAGCCCTTTTCAACGGCGGCGGCAAGATCTGCAACGCCTTCGTCGGGCCGCCCTTGCAGAGCATGGATCGCAGCCCGGAAATAAAGGACGCTGGGTGTCCCGACGTCGCGTTGTATCCAATAATCGAGAAACTCCGAGGTCTCTGTGAGCAAGGCGTCTGCGGCGCTGGAATTCCCCGCATTATCATCGATGTATGCCTTGTACACAGCAGGTAAGGCAGCCATCATCAATTGACCTCTGGTAAGCCATTTCCCGCGAACCAGGAATGGATCGGCCGATGGCAATGGGCCATTTGCTTCGGGCATTTGGTCAAGTACTTGCTGCGCGTAGTCGTGCAAACCGGCCATCGTTGCGTGGGCGACTACCAGGTGCGCCAATTCCGGGTCTACTGGCCAGTTCCTGATGTGCGCCCTCGCGCCGTCGATATTTTCGGTCGCCAGCAGATAGCTTGATCGGGTCCAGTAAGTGTACTGATCGTTCGGAAAATCTCGCTCGGCCTGTCGAATCAGCAACTCGCTACTCGAAGGTGCGTCGATTTGAATATAAATGTTCGCCATCATCCCTGGCAGCCAGCTCATGTGGCGGATCGTGTACGGATGCTGAAGCGCACGATCCAGGCGCGGACCCAGGTTTATCGCCTGGTCGAGTTGTCCGGCGTCTCTGTGTGCGACTATGAGGTTGTTCAGCGCGGAGACATGGGTTGGTATCAGATGCAGTTGAGCATTCAGAAACCGGGATGCACTATCGAAGTCCCTTACCATCATGCTGGACATTGCTGCTGTTGCCAGGAACTCGGTGGAGAAGGGCGCGAGTTCGGCGGCGCGCCGAGCGTAGCCGGCCGCGAGGTGGAATTCTCCGAAGGTGTCGACGGTTCGGGACAACCATCTTAAAACCATCGGGCTATCGGCATTCAGGGCAAGTGAGTGTTCATACGCAGCCCGTGCCATGACGGGGTCGCGCTCGAAATCATGGATCAAACCCATGGCCGCGTATGCCTCGGCCGAGTCCGGGTCCAGTGCCAGTGCCCGCTGAATGGCAACACGACCATCATCAAGGCTCCTCTCCTTTGCGGCCTGATCCGTTCCGTACGAAAACCGCAGGGCCAATGCGAGGGCCAGCCCTGTCCAGCCGTCGACAAAGTCCGGATCCGCATCGACCGCCGCCCGCAACGCGGCGATTGATTTAACCATTACCGACAGCGAATCTGCTAACGTGGACACGCCCTCGCTAGGCTTAAAGCGACGCTGCATGTAGTAACGACCGAGGACTGCCAGTTCCCTTGGGTCGAGACTTTGTCCTTCGAGCTCGGCAAGCTCCTGGCTCCAGCTCCCCGCCACATCGAGTTCCTGTTCGAGTCGCAAGATCAGTTCGTCGGTGGACACGCCCTCATCAGACACATTTGCATCTACCGGGATGCTCGCGCGAAGCGTCTCCGATTCCGGGTCGACCACATCCAGAGTAGTGCGCCCCGAGGCATCGGCTCTGAGGATGAGAACTGCATCCACCCCTAACGAGCGACCCGTGGCCACATAGGGTCCGAGATTCTCGCCGCCATACACGGGCACATCCGGAATGACGACGGTCACATCGTCGAAGTAGATAAGGCGCTCCACCAGCTGATCAGAAATACGCTGCAGAATCTCGTCCGAGTTCGCCGATTGCGATACTGCGGGCATCATCGCCAGGCTCAACGATGGTTGTATCTCGGCGACGCCTCGTCTATCCACGTATACCATCACCCAGGCAGCCGCCGCGATGATCAGCGTCATAGCGATTGCCGCACGCTTCCCGGCCGAACGGGACATCGAGAGCCATCGCCTCGCCGGTAATTTTACGTCGCCGGATTCCGAATCAGATTCGTAGCGGACGCTCGCCACGAGCCGGTATCCCCTCTTCGGGATGGTCTCCAGATATTTCGGTCGATGGGAATCGTCGCCGAGTGCGCGACGGATGGCTCCGATCGCCTGATAAAGAGTCTCCGGTGCGACCTGTATATCCGCCCATACTGCGTCCATGAGTTCGTCGGGACCGACGACTTCACCCGCATGGTCCGCAAGCACCCGCAGCAGGTCCATGGCCCGCGGCGTAAGGTGGACTGTTTGGCCATCCCGAGTCAATTGACCCATCGATGGGTCAACGGTCCAGTCCCCAATCAACATATTCGGCTGTCGAGACATACCGCATCGATTCCGATTGGCGAAGAAACCTAGGTTACGCCTGCAGTCGGCTGGCTACCAGTGATTCGCTGACCGAGCAAGAAAAATGCTCAGACAAATTTCAGGATTTTTTCAGGTTTTTCCTGCCACCAGGACGTATAAATCAATGTCGGAGTGAATATGCACGAAATCCATTTCAAACCCGATTTCGTCGGAGGAATATTATGTTAAGCAAATTTCGTGTTATGGCTGTGACCATAGCTATAGCTGTAATTACGCTGGGCCTTGCAGCCGTGCCGGCGTTGGCTGACCAACCCGACCCGAACACCGGTTGCCATGGGCCGCACAAAGGTTGTAACGGCGGTGACCGCGACGAAACTTTTTACGACGTGGTGATCGGCCCAATGTCTGCTAGTGGCGATTTTATTGCTGGCGAAAGTGACGACGATCACCCCTGGCTTACCTTCGGGAACGGAACGTCGATTGGCCTAGGTGATGCGACACTGTCGCCGCCAGGACCTGCCCGGCCAGGGATTGGTGAGTTCACGGATCTGAGCTTTTTCCATACCCTACCGGGTGATTCTCCTCCATTTCCTCCATTCTCAACCACGCAGGGCAAGAAGTGCTTTCCGAAGGACGGGGACGAGGAGAAGGACGAGGACGAGAAGAATCACAGGGACGTCGGCACCTTTTCGATACATCAGGGGCGCGTTCAAGAGGGACGGGGCGGCAGAGCGCAAGCCAGCTTTTGGTTCCATGGCTTCACGCACACCGAAGTTGACGAGGAAATCGTGACGGTTCTTTATGCCCTCCTGTTGACCGGGGATACGATATCGTTGCCTCCTACTGGAGGTGAATCTGTTGTGATAGCCATGACGGCCTGGCAGTTGACCGCAACGAACAAAGGGCAGGCTGTAAAGAGCGCCTCTTGTATCGGCGATGGGGAGGTGTATGTCAATGTTACGGTCACTGAACATGACCCTGATGCTGAACATGGACATGATCATGATTGATGATGTACCAGAATAGTCGACTAAGATAAAAGCTGATTCCTCACTCTGAAATTCGACGCCTGGACGACCCCTGGGGCTAAATAGCCTTCCAGGGGTCGTTTTCTTTCGGCGGCCTGATAGGCAACGACCTGTGCGGGTGGCTTGATCGGGCCATCTGAGAGAAATATGGGGGGTTGAGATTTAGCTCCACGAAGGTCTGCTTTTCTAATCGGGTGCCAATATGAAGCTTTTGGCGGTGAGAACACAGAGTGATCACATAGCCTGTGCCGACGGCGCCGGACCATTTAGACCGTAGTCAATGCCAGAAATATTTCCGCGGAAACATTCTCTCGAATTTACATTGGAAAGTTTCCAAATTATGGCGCTCCCTAGGGGAATCGAACCCCTGTTTTCGGCGTGAGAGGCCAACGTCCTGACCGCTAGACGAAGGGAGCGCTGTGGTTCTGGGTGCCGCCGGTGGCGGTGGGATGGTATTATACGGCCCCGTCTGATTTGCTCAACCGGAGCATCCCATTTGAGTGACCAAACAGGGCGAAACACCCATCGCCCGTCGATTATTCCCCGTTCAGATCATACGGTGTCGCGGGCCAATATCTCGAACAATGCCATCAAGGTCTTGCACCGGCTGCACAAGGGCGGTTTCCAGTCTTTTTTGGTCGGTGGCTGTGTCCGTGACTTGCTGCTCAGGCATCAGCCCAAGGATTTCGATGTTGCGACCGATGCCAGCCCCGATGAAGTTCGCAAGCTGTTTCGCAACTGCCGCCTGATCGGCCGCCGGTTTCGCCTGGCGCACATTCATTTTGGCCGCGAAATCATCGAGGTCGCCACGTTCAGGGCGACCCATGACGAACTGGATGACGACGATATCCGCGGGCAGACGGACGCAGGCGGGCGCATCCTGCGCGACAACCGCTATGGCAAGCTCGAAGACGATGTCTGGCGGCGCGATTTTACCGCCAATGCGCTGTACTACACGCTCGATGGTTACAGCATCTGGGATTTCGTCGGCGGGTTTAAAGATGTCGAACAACGCGTGCTCAGGGTCATCGGCGATCCCGAGACCCGCTATCGCGAAGATCCGGTCCGCATGCTGCGCGCCGTGCGTTTTGCCGCCAAGCTTGACTTTTCGATCGACGATCCATCGGAGGTGCCGTTGTGGGAACTGGGGCACTTGCTCGAAGGTGTGCCGCCCGCGCGTCTTTATGAGGAAATCATCAAGATGTTCCTGGCCGGCCGTGCGGTCGAGAGTTTACGACTACTCGAACATTATCGTCTGCTTGCCCATCTTTTCCCGGCGCTGGTTTCCGAGTCGGGGAAAGATACAGACAGTCAGTTCAGGAAACTGTTGCTCGAGGGTCTCGCGACCACGGATCAGCGGGTCAGGGAAGACAAACCGGTCACGACGTTCTTTTTGTTCGCGGTTCTCCTCTGGGCGCCTATCAAAAGACGTTTCGACCGGTTGCACGGCAGTGGCATGCCGCCGATTCCGGCCATGCAACAGGCGGTCGAGGACATCGTCAAGGCACAGCAATCGCAGATCAGCGTTCCGCGACGTACAACCATCCCGATGAAGGAAATGCTGGCCTTGCAATCGCGTTTCAACGTGCGCAAGGGCGTTCGCAGCCTGCGCTTTTTGCATCACCCGCGGTTTCGTGCCGCCTATGACTTCATGTTGTTAAGGGCATCCAGTGGCGATTTCGATACGCAAGCCGCGCAGTGGTGGACAGACATACAACTGGCCGATGACAAAACCCAGCGTGAAATGGCGCAGGTCGGGCGCGGCGCCGGTTCCGGCAAACGCAAGCGCCGCCCGCGGCGGCGGGGCGCGCGCAAGCGTTCAGCCGGGCAGGGCGGCCAGGAATAACCGGGTATTGCGACGATGCGCTGGCAACCCGCGTATGTTGGCCTGGGCAGCAACCTGGACGATCCTTGCGGGCAGCTTCGCTGGGCCATGGCCAAACTCAAACAGCGGTCCGATATACGCAGCCTGACCTGTTCCGGCATTTACCTCAGCGCGCCGATGGGCCCGCCGGATCAGCCCGATTTCCACAATGCGGTTTGTGGCTTGCTGACCAGTCTGTCCGCCGCGAACCTGCTCAGCGTGCTGCACGAACTGGAAGCGCAAAGGGGCAGACGGCGAAGTCAGCGCTGGGGCCCGCGCACCCTGGACCTCGACCTGCTCGTGTATGGCCGCGAGCTCAGTGATGACGCCGAGCTGAGGTTGCCGCATCCTGGTGTTCATGAACGCAGTTTTGTCCTGTATCCTCTGGCAGAAATCGCTCCGGCCCTTGAAATACCTGGGCGGGGAAGAGTGAGCCAACTGGCGGCCGCTTGCGGACGACAAGGTTTGCAGCGCTATGCCGATACAGGAGACAGCAATACATGATTGTCGCCAGTCCGCGTTATATCGTGGTGGAAGGCCCGATTGGCGTCGGCAAGACCAGCCTCGCCAGGCGCCTGGCGGACAGTTTCGCTTGCGACCTGGTCGAAGAAAAGCCCTGGTCGAACCCATTCCTCGAGCGGTTTTACCAGGACCCGCGCGGCGGCGCGTTGCCGGTGCAATTGTTTTTCTTGTTTCAGCGCGCCCGTCAGCTTGAGGAGGAACGCCAGCGCGACCTGTTCAGCCCGGTCAAGGTGGCCGACTACCTGATGGAGAAGGACCGGCTGTTCGCGGAACTGATACTGGACCCGCAGGAGTGGGAGTTGTATCAGCAGATCTATGAGCGCCTCGATATTCAGCCGCCGACCCCCGATTTGGTGATCTACCTCCAGGCGCCGGTCAAGGTATTGCTGGAAAGAGTCGCCAGGCGCGGCGTCAGATTTGAACAATTGATAAAGCGTGACTACCTTGAGCAACTGATGGAAGCTTATGCCCGATTTTTTCACCAGTACGACGAATCGCCGTTACTGATTATCAACACGGCGGATATCGATCCGGTGGGCAACGATACTGATTTCCAGCAGTTGCTGGAGCAGGTGAATTCGATTCGCAGCGGCCGGCATTTTTACAACCCGGTTAGTCGCAGCATCGCCTGACAGGAGACCGCATGTATACGCATTTGCAACAAAGAGACTCGGACAAGCCGCCGGTAACGATCTCGACGCTCGAAAAAATGAAGGCAGAGGGGATGCCGATCGCCTGCCTGACCGCATACGATGCAAGTTTTGCCAACCTGGTGGATGAGGCCGGCGTCGACCTGGTGCTGGCCGGCGATTCGCTGGGCATGGTGATCCAGGGGCATCCGACGACGGTGCCGGTCACCGTCGATGACGTCGTTTATCACTGCAAGGCAGTTGCCCGCGGCCTGACCCGGTCGTTCCTGGTCGGTGACCTGCCGTTTCTCAGTTATACGACGCCGCAGCAGGCCATGGGTAATTCAAGGCGCCTGATGCAGGAAGGGCGCGCCAAGATGGTCAAACTCGAAGGCGGGGCGATGCAGGTGGAAATCGTCGAATACCTGGCCTCGCGGGATGTGCCGGTCTGTGCCCACATCGGCCTGAAACCCCAGTCGGTACACAAGCTTGGCGGTTACAAGATCCAGGGGCGCGACCCCGCGACCGCGAAACAAATGCTCGCGGATGCCAGGGCGCTGGAAAACGCGGGTGCCGACATCGTCTTGCTCGAATGCATCCCCAACGAACTCGGCGCCAGGATTACCAGCGAACTCAAGGTGCCGGTGATTGGCATCGGTGCGGGTCCGGATGTCGACGGCCAGATCCTGGTCCTGTACGACATCCTGAATATTACGATCGGTCGCAAGCCGCGCTTTGCACAGGATTTCACGATTGGCGGCCGCAGCCCGATCGACGCGGTCAAGGCCTATGTCGAAGCCGTGCGCAGCGGCGACTACCCGGCGCCGGAGCATTGTTTCAGTTAATGCAGACCATAACTTCCGTTGAGCTGCTGCAGAGCCAGATCGCCCAGTGGAAAAGCCGGGGGCACACGATCGGCCTGGTGCCGACCATGGGCGACTTGCACGAAGGCCACCTGAGCCTGGTCCGGCTGGCCCGTGAACAGGCTGATCGCCTGGTGGTCAGCATTTTTGTCAACCCGCTGCAATTCGGGCCTGACGAGGATTTCGATCGTTATCCACGGAAACTGGGCGCCGATTCCGGCCTGCTGGAAAAAGAGCAAGTCGATGCTGTGTATGCGCCAGGCCAAGCGGCGATGTATCCGCAAGGTGGACAATCCGTGCCGCAGGCCTCGGCCGGCGAACTCGGCGGTATCCTGTGTGGCGCCAGCAGGCCTGGCCATTTCGATGGCGTTGCGACGGCCGTGAATCGTTTGTTTGAGGTTGTGCAACCGGATTTGGCGGTGTTTGGGCTAAAGGATTACCAGCAGCTATTGGTGATACGCCAACTGGTGGCCGAACGGGATCTGGCGGTTGATATCCTCGGTGGACCGACCTGCCGGGAAGCGGACGGCCTGGCAATGAGCACGCGCAACCGTTATCTGAATGCAAAGGAAAGGGCGGTTGCGCCACGCCTTTATGCTGAACTGCAGACAGCGGCGGCGCTGATCAGAGCCGGCTCGCCGGCGCGTGTACAAATACTCGAGCGGGCGGTTGAAAATCTTGCCGCGGCAGGTTTTCGGCCGATCTATTTCGAGTTGCGCCGGGCCACCGATCTGTCGGTAGCGGGCAAAAAAGACCAGGACCTTGCGCTGTTGACCGCCGCTTGCCTCGGCAAAACTCGCTTGATCGATAACCTGTTGTTTTCGTTATAATCGCTTGTAGTTGCCTCGGACCGTCGGTAAAATTTCGCGCCAGCGATGGGTAGGCTAAAGTGCGCCTGGGCCGTAACAAATGACAGGAAGACCTAAATGCAGCTCACCTTGTTGACCGCAAAACTGCACCGCGCGTGCGTTACCCATGCCGAGCTCGATTACGAGGGCTCATGCGCAATCGATACGAATCTGCTCGATGCCGCCGGCATCAAGGAATATGAGCAAATTCAGATTTATAACATCGCGAATGGTGAGCGCTTTACGACCTATGCGATTCGGGCGGAACACGGATCTAAAATCGTATCGGTAAACGGGGCGGCGGCCCACAAGGCGTCCCCCGGCGATCGCCTGATTATTTGCACCTACGCGGCGATGTCTGAGCAGGAGGCCAGCAGGCACCAGCCGCGGCTGGTTTATCTGAACGAGCGCAACGAGATCACGCGTACCGCCAACACCACCCCGGTGCAGGCGGCCTGAGCTTTTCCCAGGAGCCTAGCGACGAACACTGGAGTCCGGCAATCGCCTAGCGGGCTAGCCGGCGATCTGGTTACGACCACTGAGCTTGGCCCGGTAGAGCGCGGAGTCGGCTCGCTGCAATAATGTTTCCAGCACGTCGCCCGGTTGCATCTCGGCGATGCCCATTGAGATGGTGACTTTGAACGGCGGTCCTTGGTCGCCCAGGGGATCGCCTTCCTCAACGGCCTTGCGGACCCGTTCGCCACACTGTAACGCTTGCTCTATTTTCGTATCCGGCAGCAAAACCACGAATTCATCGCCGCCATAACGCGCGATCATATCGGTCGGCCGGAACTGGCCACACAGCGAATCCGCAACGAAGCAGAGTGCTTCATCGCCGGCCAGGTGCCCATAGCGGTCGTTGAAGCGCTTGAAATAATCGACATCGACGATTCCCAGGCAGGCCGGGTCGGCATCGGTCTGACAGCGTTTAATCTTGCGTCTGAACATGTCTTCCATCCAGTGGCGATTTTTCAGGTTGGTCAAGGCGTCGGTTATCGCGTTGCGCTCGAATTGTTTGAGGGCGCCGACATTGTCCATAATGACCTGGTTGTCAAAACGGACCCGCGACGACAGCACGGTCAGGAGGTTCCTGGCAAAGTTATGCGAGGTGTTGATCAAGGTCCACAGCAAATCGTGACTGATTACCACCAGGTGGCTGTCTTCGGCTGCGACCACATAGGCCGATGGGTCCCGGTCCTCGATTATCGACATTTCACCGACGCACGAGCCCTGCGGGAGTTTGGTCAGAGGCGCATTGCTGAGACTGTTGAGGTGAACTTGCAGGCTGCCGCTGAGAATCAGGTAAACCTTGTCGTTTTCCTTATCCGGCGAGAGCAGGAGGTCGCCTGATTTCAGATCCAGTCTCTCCGTGTCTTGCAGGCAGGACGCCACGAGTTCCGGATCTACTCCCTGGAACAGTTCCATGCTGCTGGACAGCATACGATATAAGGCGCTGGTTGATGCAGCCACTGCGTCCTCCCGACCATGTACTTAAGTACAACAACTTATGTCATCCGCGGGGCATGAGCCTCGAGACATAAGTCCTCGTCCACATTTGAGGATAAAGGGATTTCAGGGATTTTCTTTGAAGTAGTTCCGCTTTTTACATATTGCACGACGATTTACGCCGGTTTTTTCCGGAAATCAGTTTTTCCAGCGCCCATTCGATGTGTTCCCTGACCATCTCATCCGGGTGGTCCTTGCGTGACCTGAGGGTGGCGATGACCTCCTTTGAAGGTTCGGCATTGCCTAATGCCACGGCCACGTTGCGTAGCCAGCCCGCATAACCGGCCCTGCGGATCGCACTGCCTTTGGTTTTTTGCAGAAACTCGTTTTCGCTCCACGCGAACAACTCGACCAGTTTTTTCCGATCGAGTTCATGACGAGGCTGGAAATCCCGTTCGCAGCTCAGTTTCGCGAACTTGTTCCAGGGGCAGACAAGCTGGCAGTCGTCGCACCCGTAAATACGGTTGCCCATCGCTTCCCGAAATTCAACCGGGATGGCGCCGCGATTTTCGATGGTGAGGTAAGAGATGCAGCGGCGGGCATCGACCTGGTACGGCGCGATAATCGCCTGGGTCGGACAAACATCCAGGCAGGCGCGGCAGGATCCACAATGATTGGCGACCGGCTGGTCTGGCGGCAATGGCAGATCTACAAAAATTTCACCAAGAAAAAACCAGGAGCCAGCCTCACGGTTGATCAGGTTTGTGTGTTTGCCGATCCAGCCGAGCCCCGAATTTCTGGCCAGCGCTTTTTCCAGTACCGGCGCGCTATCGACAAAAACCCGGTAACCGAGTTTGCCAATGGCTTGCCGGATGCGCTCCGCCAGCTTCGCCAAACGGGGCCTGAGCAGTTTGTGATAATCACGGCCCAGCGCGTAACGCGACACATAGGCACGATCTCGTTGTGCCAGCGTTTGCCACGCGTCCGCCGCATCGGGCCAGTAATCCATGCGAGCGCTGATCACGCTGAGCGTTCCTGGCAGCAATTCGGCGGGCCGGCTGCGCATCGTGCCGTGACGCACCATGTAATCCATCGTGCCATGCCGTCCGGCGGCCAGCCATCGTTTTAGATGCTGTTCATCCTCATCGAGCTCTATCGAGCCAAAGCCGATTTGCTGAAAACCCAGTTCATTGCCCCAGCGGCGAATCTGGTCCGCGAGCCCGGCTAAATTGTTTGGCGTGATATTCATATTAACGACATTATAATAAGCATTCGATGCCATGTTCTCCCAAGTATTGAAGACAACTGTTTTAGCCGCCCCTGTTTGGCCCACAGAATGGCGGGGGGAGGCCGGGAGCGGGCTTATCGAATTGGGACCGTTACGATCCGAATGCGGAGGTACGAAGTGTTGAGGAGTTTCTTAAGGTTGTTGAGCAGGATAAGTATTGTTGTTTCTATGGCTAGCCATTGGGCGCGAAACCAGGTGATGCAGTTCGCTCCCTACGGTCGCCGGACCGGCGTGACCGCCGGCCGCTGATCACGCGACATGCAACGGCTCCCCAAAAACCTGTATCTGGCCAGCCAGGTTCGTGAATTCGACCGGCGGGCGATCGAGGATCATGCGCTACCCGGTTATACATTGATGACCCGCGCGGGTGAAGCCGTGTACACGGTTATTGGCGAGCGCTGGCCGGAGGCGCGCACGCTGGCCATCGTCTGCGGGGCTGGCAATAATGCGGGGGACGGGCTGGTGGTTGCCCGGCTGGCGTTGGCCGCGGACCTGACCGTGCATCTGCTGACCTTGCACCCGATCGACCGGCTAGGCGGTGACGCGGCGAAGGCCTGTCAGGATTTCAAAGCCGCCGGTGGCGAGGCGGTCGAATTCTCCGAATCGCTGTTGGCCGGCGCAGATGTGATTGTCGATGGCATCCTGGGCACCGGGCTGGACCGACCGGTTGGCGGCGCATTTGCCCAGGCCATCGCAGCCATCAACGAACAGGGCAAGCCGGTTCTTGCACTGGATATACCCAGCGGACTGTCGGCCGATACGGGCTTGCCGATGGGGGTGACGATCAAGGCGGCAGCAACGGTCAGTTTCGTCGCGCTCAAAGCCGGGCTTTTCCTCGGATCAGGACCAGGCTTTTGCGGCGAGATCTTTTTTGCCGGGCTGGATGTCCCGGATGTGGTTTACGACCACGCCGACCCGGTCGCCGAATTGTTGCAAGAAGATGAGATCCTGGAGTTGTTGCCGGCGCGCGCGAAAACCGCGCACAAAGGTGACTTCGGCCATGTCCTGATCGTGGGCGGCGGGCCGGGAATGCCGGGCGCGGCATGCCTCGCGGGTGAAGCGGCGTTGCGCAGCGGCGCGGGTTTGGTCAGTGTTGCCACCCACCCCGGGCACCTGGATTTTTTCGCCAGCCGGCCCGAATTGATGTGCCATGGGATCGATGAGCCCGGTCAACTCACAGCATTGATAGAAAAAGCCGATGTTATTGCGCTGGGGCCTGGACTGGGGCAAAGCGACTGGGCAAGACCGCTTTGGGACGCAGTCATCGCAGGCGATCGTCCGCTGGTTATCGACGCCGACGGTCTAAACTGGCTGGCGCAGTTTCCGGCGCGAAGAAACGACTGGATACTGACTCCGCACCCGGGCGAGGCGGCGCGGCTTCTCGAGACCGATGGCAAGGCGATACAGGCGGACAGGTTGGCGGCCGTGCGGAGTTTGCAAGGGAAATATGGCGGCGTGGCTGTACTGAAAGGAGCCGGAACCCTGCTCAGCGATGGCAACGGCTCACCGGCATTATGCCGGTTCGGTAATCCCGGCATGGCCGTGCCCGGGATGGGCGATGTATTGACCGGTTTGATCGCAGGACTGCTGGCGCAAACGCGGGATACGATCCGCAGCGCCAGGGTGGGTGTGCTGGTACATGCCCTGGCCGGCGATAACGCCAGCGGCAATGGCGAGCGCGGACTGGTGGCCGGCGATTTGATGGAGTGGATAAGAAAATGGGTAAACCCGAAAGCTTGAGCTGGCAGCTGGCGAATGAGCAGGAAACGGAAGCAGCCGGCGCTTTGCTCGCTGATCGGCTCGCGCCGTTCACCGAGCCGATGTTGCTGGGTCTGACTGGCTCGCTGGGTGCCGGGAAAACCACGCTGGCCAGGGGACTCCTCAAGGCTCTTGGCGTTAATGGGCGAATCAAAAGCCCGACATTCACGCTGATCGAACCCTACGAGACGACGAGCGGCCCGGTTCACCACCTGGATCTTTATCGCCTGGATGACCCGGGTGAGCTGGAATTTCTGGGTCTGTCGGATTTTCTCGATGAGCCCGGCCTGGTGCTGGTCGAATGGCCGGAAAAAGCGCCGGTGTTGATGAAACGCCTGGATTATCAGCTCGCGCTGGCCTTTTCGGGTGAGCAAAGAACGCTGAGCATCACCGGTTCGGGCAAGGCCGCAAGCCGGATGCTGGCGTCGCTGCCGCCTTGGTGAAATATGCGGGTTAGCATTGTCCGGCGATGAGCGTTTGCGGGAAGGACTTTAAAGATTAACGGTAATCTGATGTTTAATAACAAGAAAACATCAGAAAAAAGTTGAACAAAAAGAAAAACCGTTCTAGTGTTAGCCCAGACTTGAAAAGGGATTTTGCAAAATGGGCTTCATCAGGGTCGCGTACAAGCTGATGATGGTTGTGTTGCTGGGTTTGTTCTGGGCTTCCCAGACCGTCGCAACCGTCAATATCCAGGGGATTCGCCTGTGGGCGGCGCCGGATAATACGCGCGTAGTTTTGGATCTGGACCGGTCCGCCGCGCACGATCTGATGATTCTTGAATCGCCCAACCGCGTGGTCATCGATATCGCCGGTGGGGCGCTGAACAAAGATTGGGTCCAGCTTCCTGCCGCTCAGGGCCTGGTTGCCAATATCCGCAGCGGACGCCGAAATGACGGCAGTCTGCGTATAGTGCTGGATGTCAGCGAGAAGGTGCGGCCTAAAAGTTTTTTGCTAAAACCAAACGAGAAATACGGTTACCGGCTGGTCATCGATCTGGTCGCGGCCAAAAAACAAAAACCGGTTCGCCAATTGAGCGCTGCAAACCTGCAGGGACGAGATGTCGTAATCGCTATCGACGCGGGCCATGGTGGCGAGGATCCTGGTGCGCTTGGCCGCAGGGGTACGCGTGAAAAAGACGTAGTCCTGCAAATCGCCAGGCGCCTGGCAAGTAAAGTTGACGAACGGCCGGGTATGCGCGCTTTCCTGGTTCGCGATGGCGACTATTTTCTGCCTCTCGCAAAACGCATGGAAAAGGCTCGCCAGAAAAGAGCCGACTTGTTTATCTCGATACACGCAGATTCGTTTTCCAACCGCAAGGCTCGCGGCGCTTCGGTTTATGTGCTTTCGGAAAAAGGCGCCAGCGACGAGGCAGCCCGCCTCTTGGCCGAAAGAGAAAATGCTTCCGATCTGATTGGCGGGGTTTCACTGGCCGATAAAGACGATGTATTGGCTTCGGTATTGCTCGACCTGTCTCAGTCATATGCGATCAGCGCCAGCATGAACGTGGCCGATAGTGTTCTGGAACAGTTGGGTGCTGTCGGTTTCGTGCACAAGCCAAAGATATTGCAAGCCAATTTCCTGGTGCTGAAATCACCCGATATCCCCTCCATACTGGTGGAAACCGCATTTATCTCCAATCCGCAGGAAGAAAAAAAGCTGCGTGACAAGGCCCACCAGGACAGGCTGGCGGGCGCTATCCTCAATGGCCTGGTGGTCTATCTGCATGCCAACCCGCCGGCAGGAACGCTGCTGGCGCGTGGCGATCTGCCAAACCCGAAACTGGAAACAGCGCATGTGATCCAGCGCGGGGATACCCTGAGCGGTATCGCCAGCCATTACCGGGTCTCGCTGCGCAAGCTGCGCGAGTACAACAGCTTGGGTGGCGACCGCATCATGGTCGGCCAGGTCTTGCAGATTCCCATTCGTTACTGAATCCGCTTATCGTCATATAATCCTTTTCAGACGCGCCAGCCGGATTGGCAGCGTGTTTTTTTCAAAGGATGCCCGATGACGATCAAAGAACTGCCCGCACAGTTGATCAACCAGATTGCTGCCGGCGAAGTCATCGAAAGGCCTGCGTCGGTAGTCAAGGAGTTGCTGGAAAACAGCCTGGACGCCGGTGCAGCCCATATAGAAATCGATATCGAAAAAGGCGGCGCCGGCCTGATCCGCGTACGCGACGACGGCAGCGGTATTCCAGCGGAAGAATTGGCAATGGCGTTGGCGCGCCACACCACCAGCAAGATAGAAACGCTGGACGATCTCGAACACATCGCAAGCCTGGGTTTTCGTGGTGAAGCCCTGCCCAGCATCGCGTCGGTCAGCCGGCTGCGATTGTCATCCAGGACAGGGGATTCCGATCGTGGCTGGCAATGTGAAGTACGCGACGGAAAAACATGTGCGCCGGCACCCCTGGCGCACAAACCGGGAACGACGGTTGAGGTGCGCGATCTTTTTTACAATACGCCCGCGCGCCGAAAGTTTTTACGCGCCGAACGGACCGAGTGGCAGCACATCGACCAACTGGTCCGGCGCGTCGCGTTGAGTCGGTTTTCGACGGGGTTTCAGATTCGCCACAATCGGCGAGATATCGCGCATTGGCCCGCGGCTGCCGGCGAGCAGGACCAACGCGGTCGGCTGGCGGCGATCTGCGGAGAAGGATTCGCGGCCAATATGCTGGAGATCGAGCACCAGTCCTCCGGTCTGTATTTGCGAGGCTGGGTAGCCCAGCCGACTTTTTCGCGCAGCCAGGCCGACCGGCAATACTTCTATGTCAACGGACGCATGATCCGTGACAAACTGGTCGCGCATGCCGTGCGCCAGGGATTTCAGGACGTCCTTTTCCATGGCCGCTATCCGGCCTTCGTGCTCTACCTGGAAATGGATCCGGCCGAGGTGGATGTCAATGCGCACCCGAGCAAGCACGAAGTGCGTTTCCGCGATAGCCGGCTGGTACACGACTTTGTTTTCCACAGCCTGCACAAACTGCTTTCCGGAACACGACCCGGTGGCGTCAGCGTACACGGGTCGGCGCCAAAACCGGCCGCCGTCGGTAGTGCTGGCGGTCGTGGCGCGCTCAGACAGGGCGGGCTGTCGTTGGGGACGGCGGATGCGGCCGCGGCGTACCAGGCCTTGTATGTTGCACCGGCGATCGACGATCCGGATCAAGACTTGGCAGATGCGCCGTTGGGATTCGCGCTTGCACAGTTGCGGGGCGTTTATATCCTGGCCGAAAACCGCGAGGGACTGGTGCTGGTCGATATGCATGCGGCCCACGAGCGGATCACTTATGAGCGTCTCAAAAATTCGCTGGCGGACGGATCCTTGCAAGCTCAGCCACTGCTGGTGCCACAGAGAATTCGGGTAGCGGACGATGAAGTGGAACTGGCGATCCGTCATCGCGAGTTGTTCCAGGGTCTTGGGCTGGAAATCGATCGTGGTGGCCCGCAAAGCCTCGTATTGCGTCAAATACCGGTCATTTTGCAAGATGTCGATGCCGAAAAGCTGATCCGCGACGTGCTTGCCGATCTCCGCGAACACGGTCAAAGTCAGCGCATAGAGAATCTGCAAAACGAACTGCTGGCGACGATGGCCTGCCATCACTCGATCAGGGCCAACCGGCGACTGAGCATTCCGGAGATGAACGCGCTGCTGCGCGAAATGGAACAGACCGAACGCAGCGATCAATGCAATCACGGGCGGCCTACCTGGACCAGCATCAGCATGGCCGAGCTGGATCGGTTGTTCCTGCGTGGCCAATGAGCCGGCCCGCGCAACGTTCCCCGGCATTGATGCTGATGGGGCCGACGGCCACCGGCAAGACCGCGGCCGTCATCGAACTGGCGAAACAGCTGCCTTTGGAAATTATCAGCGTGGATTCGGCGATGGTTTATCGTGGGCTGGATATCGGTACGGCCAAGCCGCCGCTCGCCGAAAGGGCCGGCGTGACGCACCACCTGATCGATATCCGCGACCCAGCGGAGATTTACTCGGCCGGTGAGTTCAGGCGCGATGCGCTTGGGCTGATGGACGAAATCGGCAACCGTGGTCGGCTGCCGGTACTGGTGGGCGGGACCATGCTGTATTTCAATGTGCTGTTACATGGTCTGGCTGATTTGCCGGGGGCTGACGCGGAGATTCGAAGGTCATTGGACGCTGAGGCTGAAAGGGTTGGTTGGCCAGAAATGCATCGCCGCCTGGTTGGCATAGACCCGGACGCAGCGGCAAAAATTCGTGAAAACGATGCCCAGAGAATTCAGCGCGCGCTCGAAGTTTTTAGAATCAGCGGCCGAACCATCAGTTCGTTCCATCGTCAAACGGCGGAAGAGCCCGTTGCAAATTTTCTGAAAATCGCTTTGTGGCCTGAGGATCGTGAGCGTTTGGCGAGAAAAATTGGCGAGCGTTTCGACCAGATGATGGCGCAGGGTTTGCTGGGTGAAGTCGAATCTTTGTATCAGCGCGATGAGTTGCATGCCGATCTGCCGGCAATGCGCTGTGTGGGTTATCGCCAGCTCTGGCAACACCTTGCCGGTGAGACTGAACTGCAACAGGCGGTCGAGAATGCGAAAGTGGCTACCCGGCGGCTGGCCAAACGGCAGTTGACCTGGCTGCGCGCAGATCAGGATGTGAAAAGGGTCTCGGCCCTTGAAGGATCACGGTTGGCCCCCATAAACAGGCTGTTGGAGCGCTGGCTGAAAAATCAGCGGTAAGCCGCTGCCACTGTGCTAAAATTTGTGTAGGCGTCCGGATATTCACCCGCTTTGCGACTGGCGGTCGGGCGCACAAGGGAAGAAAAACATTAAACCCTTGAATAATAAGGAGAAAAATAATGGCCAAGGGGCAATCATTACAAGATCCTTTCTTGAACGCCCTGCGTAAGGAAAGGGTGCCAGTGTCCATTTACCTGGTAAACGGTATCAAACTACAAGGTCAGATTGATTCTTTCGACCAGTTTGTTGTGCTGCTGCGCAACAGCGTGAATCAGATGGTTTATAAACACGCGATTTCGACCGTGGTGCCGGCTCGCAACGTCAAGCTACCGATGAGCGACGAGCATGCGGCCAGCGGCGGCGATCGCGCGGCTGACAGTGACACAAGGGAGGCCGGCCCGTCAGAATGAGCAGTATGCAGAAATACTTTGATTGACCGTCCACGATCGGGTGAAAAAGCCTGTCTGATTTACGTAGGCCTCGGTAAATCGCTTACCGACCACGATATCGATGAATTCAGGGCGCTGGCCGAATCCGCCGGCGCGATCGTCGTCGATGAACTCAAGATCAACAAGGTCTCACCGGCTTCCCGATACCTGCTCGGTTCAGGGAAGGTGGAGGAAATCCTTAACGCAGTCAAAGCCACCGGCGCCGAACTCGTTTTGTTTGGGGTAGCCCTCAGACCATCGCAGGAAAGAAACCTGGAAAAAGCGATCGAATGCCGCGTGCTGGATCGTACCGGCCTGATTCTGGATATTTTTGCCAGCCGCGCGCGCAGTTCGGAAGGTAAACTGCAAGTTGAACTGGCGCAGCTCCGGCATTTGTCGACCCGCCTGGTTCGCGGCTGGACTCATCTGGAAAGGCAAAAAGGCGGTATCGGCCTGCGCGGACCCGGCGAAACCCAGCTGGAGACGGATCGACGTTTGCTGGCTGTCCGGATAAAGCAATTGCGCAGACGCCTCGAAAAAGTCCGTAACAGACGCGCAATGAGCAGGCGCAACCGCAAGCGATCGGGAGTGCCGACCGTTGCATTGGTTGGCTATACCAATGCCGGCAAATCAACGCTCTTCAACGCGCTGACCGCGGAGGCCGTTTACACCGCGGATCAATTGTTTGCGACCCTCGATCCGACGATGCGTCGCTATCGACTCGGCCGCTCGGGAGATATCGTGCTGGCGGATACGGTCGGTTTCGTGGGTGATCTGCCGCACGAACTGGTCGCCGCTTTCCGCTCTACGTTGCTGGAAACGCGCGAGGCTGATTTGCTTTTGCATATCATCGATGCGGCGGACCCGTGGCGCGATGAGAAAGAGCGGGCTGTCAACGAGGTACTGGAGGAGATCGGCGCTGGTCGAGTGCCGCAAATCAGGGTTTTTAACAAGATTGACCTGTCGGGGCAGCCGGCGAGGCTGGACAGCTCCGGCGAAGGCGATAAGGCCAGGGTGTGGCTGTCATCGGTCAGCGGTGAAGGATTGGATTTGCTGGCAAAGTCCCTGCAGCTTCATTTTAGGAGTAGGCTCGTACACGGCGTGCTCGAGTTGGCCGCGGACCAGGCCGGCGTGCGGGCCCGCCTCTACGAGCTGCAGGGCGTGGTGGCGGAATGCAGTCTTGACGATGGTGGTTGCAGGCTGGAAATCAGGTTGCCGAGGATCGAATTGGAACGATTGTGCAAGCAACAGGAGCTCGATCCGGGTTGCCTGGAGATTTTTTCTTGTGAACCGAACGAAGGCTTTCTACAATTGCGCGCCGGTAACGTGCGCTAACAGAATTCAGGAGTGATGTGGTATGGCTTGGAATGACTCTGGAAATGGCAAGAGTCCATGGAACCAGGGCCCCGATCAGGGTCCGCCGGATCTGGACGAAGTTGTAAAAAAGATGCAGGAACGCCTGGGCAGTTTGTTCGGCGGCGGTGGCGGTGGCGATGGCAGTGGCAATAAACCCGGTGGCTTCAGCCTTGGCTTTATTGCGGCGCTGATACTGGGCGCCTTGTTGGCGACTGGATTTTACAAGATCAATGCGCCGGAGCAGGGCGTCGTCATGCGTTTTGGCCAGTATCTGACCACGACCCTGCCAGGATTGCACTGGCGGATTCCACTGATCGATGAAGTCGTCAAAGTCAACATCGCCAGTACCGAGGAGTACGATCACCAGACCCAGATGCTGACCGCCGATGAGAATATCGTTTCCATCGAATTGTCGGTACAGTATCGGCGCAGCGATGCCAAGGCCTGGGCCTTCAATGTCAGAGATCCAGCTCTGTCTCTTTCCGAAGTCAGCCAGAGCGCGATTCGCGAAGTGGTGGGCACCAGCAGCGCGCAAATGGTCATGGGTTTCGGCCGGGCCGAGATTGTGGACAGAACCAAGGCGCTGTTGCAAAAAACGCTGGATCAGTATGGCACCGGTATCCAAATCATGGTCGTCAACCTGGTGAACGCGACCCCGCCGGCCCAGGTCCAGGCAGCGGTGGATGACGCGACCCGGGCGCGCGAAGACCATGAACGTATGATTCTCGAAGCGGAATCCTACGAAAACGATATCCTGCCCAGGGCCCGCGGCGAAGCGGTCAGGCAGATTCAGGATGCCGAAGGACACAAGGCCCGCGTGGTGGCGGATGCCGAAGGCGAAACCAGCCGTTTCCTGGCCCTGCTGGGCGAGTATCGCCGGGCGCCGGAGGTGACCAGGAAACGACTTTACCTGGAAACGATCCAGGAAGTTTACGGCTCGGTCAGCAAGGTATTTATCGACGCGGCCGGCAGCGGGAGCCTGCTTTACCTGCCGGTGGACAAACTCATAGAGCAGCGCCGTCAGGGAGTGAGCGGCTCGATCGGTTTCGGTCCTGCGGCAGAAAGCAGCGGTCAGCCTTCGCAACGGGATGCCGAACGGACCAGCGGGAGGACACGGCGATGAATTTTAAAGGAATTGGCAGCGTCATCGCGTTGCTGGTCGCTGCGATGGTTGCCAGCATGTCTTTCTTTACGGTCTCGGAAACCAAACTGGCGCTGAAGCTCCGCTTCGGTGAAATCATCAAAGCCGACTATGATCCGGGCCTGCATTTCAAGTGGCCGATCGACAACGTCTTAAAGTTCGAAAAGCGCCTGATGACGGTCGACACACGGCCGACGCGGTTTTTGACCGGCGGCACGAAGTACGTGCTAATCGATTTTTTTGTCAAATGGCGCATCATCGATGTCGATCTTTTCTATCGAGCTACCGGAGGCAGCGAGCCGGTTGCGGTCACGCGCCTGCTTTCGATCGTTACCGACGGCCTGCGCAAGGCGGTTGCGGAGAGAAGCATCAAGCAACTGGTTTCCGCCGAGCGCTCTGATTTCATGGAGGGCATGCTGATCTCCACCACGGAAATTGCGTCGGAACTGGGTATCGATTTGATCGATGTGCGGGTCAAGCGTATCGATCTGCCCGATGAAGTCAGCGGCTCGGTGTTCGAGCGCATGCGGCAAGAGAGAGTCCGTATCGCCAAGCAACTCAGGGCCGAAGGCGCGGAGCGTTCCGAGGAAATCAAATCGAATGCCGATCGCGAAAGAACCATTCTGCTGGCCGCGGCTTACAAACAGTCGGAAATCACCCGTGGTGAGGGAGACGCCGAGGCCGCTGCGATTTATGCCGATGCCTACAGTCAGGATGCGGAGTTTTATTCTTTCCACCGCAGTCTGCAGGCGTATCGCTCCGCTTTCAGAGGACACGGCGACCTGCTGGTCCTGGACCCGGATAGCGAGTTTTTCAATTATCTGAAATCATCCGACGGCAAAAAATAAGCCCTGGATTCATTCGGGAACTGACAGATGCAGTGGTCGGATTTGCTGACGGCGTTCGCGCTGGTCCTGGTGATCGAGGGCCTGCTGCCTTTTGCCAACCCACGATCGGCGCAACGGCTATACCAGCAGTTGTCGACGGCTCCGGTAGAGTTCTTAAGACGCATCGGCCTGATCAGTATCGTCCTGGGTTTGCTGATTCTCTACCTGGTGAGATAACAGGTGTGCCGTGATGCCATGGAAAAGCTAATGGGCAAAAATATCGTTGTCATTGGCACCCAGTGGGGCGACGAAGGCAAGGGGAAAATTGTCGATTTGCTGACCGAGCGCGCGGTGGCTGTGGTTCGTTTCCAGGGGGGTCACAATGCGGGCCATACGCTGGTCATCAACGGCGAAAAAACTGTTTTGCACCTCGTTCCGTCCGGTATTTTGCGCGACCAGGTGCAATGCCTGATAGGCAACGGTGTAGTGGTATCATTGCCCGCGTTGTTTGCCGAAATCGATGGCCTGACGGCGCGTGGCGTTCCGGTGATTGAACGGCTAAAAATAAGCCCGGCCTGCCCGTTGATTCTGGCGTCGCATATCAAGCTCGATCGGGCTCGCGAACAGGCGCGAGGGAAGCTGGCGATTGGCACGACCGGCCGCGGTATCGGCCCCGCTTACGAGGACAAGGTCGCTCGCCGGGCGATTCGCGTCGCTGACTTGCTTGACCAGCAAAAGCTGGCCGAAAAACTTGAGGCGTTGCTCGATTATCACAACTTTGTCCTGCAGCATTATCTGAAAAGCGAGACCGTCGACTACGCTCAGGTACTCGATGAATGCCTGTCTTTGGGAGACCGGACCAGGCCCATGATTGCCGATGTGACAGCCATTCTTGGAGACCTGCAGCAGCGCGGGGACAACATCATGTTCGAAGGCGCGCAAGGCGCGTTGCTGGACGTGGATATGGGGACCTATCCGTTCGTGACTTCATCGAACACGACGGCCGGGGGCGCGGCCACGGGAACCGGCATTGGCCCGCGTTACATTGGTTACGTGCTTGGGATCGTGAAGGCATACACGACGCGAGTGGGGGCCGGTCCATTCCCGACGGAGTTGTTCGATGCGACCGGTGAACACCTTGGCCGGGCCGGTGACGAGTTCGGCGCTACCACCGGACGCCCGCGACGCTGCGGCTGGTTCGATGCAGTTGCGTTGAGACGTTCGATACTGAACAACAGTGTATCCGGCCTGTGTGTTACCAAACTGGATGTGCTGGATGGTCTGGACAGCATACGTGTCTGCACAGGCTATGAGATCGACGGTCACGAAGTGACCGCCCCGCCCTGCAACGCAGAGAATCTCGAGCGCTGCAAGCCGGTATATAAGGTATTACCAGGCTGGCAGCAAAGCACGGCAGGCGTTACCGAGTATTCGGAACTACCCGAAAACGCCAGGAATTACCTGGAATTCATCCAGGAAACAGTGGCGGCGCCGGTGGACATCATATCTACCGGTCCCGAACGCGACCAGACCATCATTCTGCGCCACCCGTTTGATTAGTTTGCCCGGCCTCGTCGGCCTGCCCGTTCTCAGATGACTTTTGTTCGACGATTGCTCCCGGTTCAGGGCCTATCATGATCGCGATCCATTGAGTGCGTTCGCTGCTCGACAGGATAATCTGCGCGATCATCGTCAATGGCACCGACAACAACATACCGACCGGACCGAGCACCCAGCCCCAGAAGACCAATGACAGAAAAATGATCAGCGGCGATATGCCAAGCGTGCGGCCGAGCAGCCTGGGTTCCAGCACGCTGCCCAATAGGATGTTGACGGCGAGATAGCCTCCTGCGGTCAGCAGCGCGCTGCTGACTCCCAATTGCACGAGCGCCAGCAGCACAGCCGGCACCGCGGCGATAATCGAGCCGATGTTGGGGACGAAATTGAAAAAGAATGCGAGCAGACCCCATAGGAACGGATAATCCACGCCCAGTATGGACAACCAGATGACCACCAGGATTGCGGTCACCAGGCTGATCAGGCTCTTCAGACCCACATATCTGTTGATGCTGGCGCTGACGTCGGCAAATGTGCTCAGTACACCCTGCGGACCGGGGAACGCCGTATGTAATTTGGCGGCGAATCCGCCGGCCTCCAGCAGCATGAACGTTACCGTCAACAGGATCAAAAAGGCATTGGTCAGCATCGATCCCAGCCCTGCCAGCACGCCCGCCGCAAGACTCATGGCGCGGGCTGGATTCAGCAGTTCCTGAAGGTTGTCAGTCGAAACCTCCAGGCCCAGACGATCGATCAGGCTGATGAGACCTGTCGAAATCTCCGCCAGCCGTGCCTGGTACAAAGGCAGGTCACGCGAAAAATCACCGATCGACCGGCTAACGACGGCGCCCAGGCCGATGCCCACAACGACGATAACGGCGACCACGGCGAGCAATGCGAGCCAGTTCGGCAGGCCGCGGTCGCGCAGCCAGAACATCGGGGGGGCTGCGATGACGGCGAGGAAAAGCGACAACAGGAACGGAACCAGGATCGGGCTCGCCGCTTTCATCCCGGCCACGACCACGATGAATGCGGCGAGCGCGAGCATTTTATGGTGTTGAGATTCTGATTGACTCATGGCTGGCCCTTTGTTTATTGACGAGGTCTCGGCCTGTAGGGCAGACCGTTTCACTTTGCCATGCCAATCATACGCAGGCCATGCGGACGGGAAAAGCCGGCTGTGGATCAGGTATCCGTCTCTTTCCCAAGGGGCGGGGTGCTCTCGTCGTTTTGTTCCTGCGGGAGCTTGTTTCTGGCGCCGGTCAACGAGTCGAATGCGCTTCTCATGATCCAGGCCTGGGCGGCCGGAATGCTGCCCCATTGCCCTGGGTCGCGAGCCGTCGCGGCTTCCAACAGAACCCTTTCGAGAAAGCGGCTGGCGATTTTGCACCGGTCATTGAGCCGATAGAGAATTTGGTAACTCGCCCCTTCATAAATCCGGAAACAGGCTAGCGGGTCTCCCTCGTTGTAAACCACGGCACCGGACCTTATGGCGTTGTTAATTACTGAGTCAATTAATGACAAATCATCGCTGCTGCACAGAGCCTCCATACCCGGTCGCATTTCGTCCAGTTCTGTTTTCAGATCGGCAATTCGCTCGCGCACTTTTTTCAGGTTTCGTTCCGCAGGCCTGTTTTGGGCGGCCGCAACCATTGTTTGCAGGACATTTGCCGGAATTGCCAGGTGTACTGGCCGACCGGCACGCACAAACGAAGTCAGCATGCCAATCACTTCTCCATCCATGTTCAGAACTGGTCCGCCATTCATGCCCGGGATAAAATCATTGGAGATTTGCAGCAACTCGTTAGTACCGCGATGCCTGAACCGTGAAACAATTTTTCCCTGCGACAAAGTGACGTTGACGCCCTTGGGACTGCCAATCGCAATGATTTCTTCACCTATTTTTGCCGGCTGCGCCGCGCCGGTATACAGCGGTAGCGGAACGGGGGCGTCGCTGCGCAGCAGGGCGACTCCCCAGTTTGAATCGGTCAGCGCAACCAACTCGAGAGCCTCGGTCCGTTGGTCCGCCAGCAACATTTCAATGCGCACGGTCCCATCGAGAATGTTCAGATTGGTGGCGATCAGGCCGTCCTCGGATACGACGAATCCGCTGCCAATGTTGCGCAGTCCGTCATTGGCTCCGTAGGCAAGGAGAGTTACGACCGATGGTCTCGCGCTGTCGAGAATCTTCCACAATGCATCGTCGATCTCGCCGGTTTCCGGCTTTTGCGCCGATAATGGCGCAGCGAGAAAAAGCAGCGGTACAAGCCTCAACAGAAATGAAAATTCCTTTACAGAATGTCGGGTCATGCCAAATATCCTGGCTGCAGGCTTCTGTTCGACGACCTCTTGCGCTGTGAATTCATCTGACTACCTTGATTATTTTTCCGGCAACCGGTTCGCCATCCGGGTAGGCCCTGTTCAGCAGGCGCAGATGATCCTCGGCATGCGAGCCGATAACCGAATTTTCCGCCAGACTCGCAAAGCTTGATTTCCCATCAGCTCTGCGCAGCGATATGACCGGTAGCCTGGCCGCACGAAAATCCGCGTCGTTCATTCGGTCGAAACTGAAAATGGCTTTGATAAATTCCGGATCTGCAGAGATGTTGTGCCGATCGTTTTTGCCCGCTCCGGCGAATATGAATCCGACTCTTCTTTTTGGATCCGCAATAAATGCGTAGCGCACCGGCCGTTTACCGTATACCGACTCCGAATAATCTCCAATTGCGAGAAAAGACGGCAAACCATCGATCGTGATATTGCTCGAATCACGGATATTTCTGGCGCCCATGTTCTGACGAAGAATGGTTTTTGGCACGGCGCGTTTCGGAATTGGCAGTGCGCTGAAATACAGCGCAGCATTGCCGTCCGGCGATGTCGCGATGACCTGGTCGTCGCGAATACCAATCGCCCAGCCCTCAGGGAACGTGACTTTTATACCGAGTCTCAGGTCGTAAAACTTGTGGGCCCGGATCACACGATTTCTGCGGGATTCGCCGAATACCAGACCGTTGATCCGGCTGAGATAGGCTTCCGCGTTAACCACGGCATTCGGCCTGACCTGCAGTTTGTCAGCCGCCCCGACGACCTCCTGCAACCTGGTGTCATTGTCGGGGTGGGTAGCGAAAATTCCGTGGTACACCTGTGCTTTGCGCCCCTCCTGGCGTGCTCTTTCAACCTCGAACATCTCCTTTTGCTTCATCACGCGGAGCACATCAATGATGGATTCCGGGTCATAACCGGCTTTCGCCAGGTATTCCGCGCCCAATCCGTCAGCCTGCAGTTCGGCTTTCCGGCCAAAACCGCTCAACAAGGCGCCGCCGACGTAACTGGTCAGCACGCCCCCCGTTTGCAGCGGCGTAAGCATCCCGGCGACCGCAGAGAGCGCCTTGACAATCGATGATTTGCCGTGCTGCCTGACCGCGTGGCGTGCGGTGACATGGGCGATTTCATGGCCAACGATGGCGGCAAGTTCTGCCTCCGTATTCAGATAGGCCATGATTCCGCGGGTGATATAGATATACCCGCCAGGCGTGGCAAATGCGTTGACCTGGTCATCGTCAAGAACGGTAAAACGATACTGTATGTTTGGCCGGTGACTGACTGCGGCCAGTTTCTGGCCGATGTCGTTGACATAGTTTTGCAATCTCTGATCCTGGTAAATGCCGTACTGCCGGATGATCTGCGGGTGTAGTCGGGCGCCGAGCTGTAGCTCGTCTTCTTCAGACATCAGGACGAAATCGGAACCACCGGTCGGATTGGATGCGCAAGATGACAGTAACAGCCCCGCCATCGCTGCCAGCAACGCCAGGCAAGCAGGTTTTTGAAGGATTCCTGTTATCGGTTTTGTGTACATGATGACTGTCTTCCTTTTTTGGACCGTCGCGGATTCGATCAGTTACCCGCGCCGATGGCCTGACCTTGAAACTATACCGAGGTGGTCCGCTCATCAAGTGTGAGCCACTTTTGTTCCTGGCGCCGGTCAGATTGCAGGTGAGCCTGCGGTGCAATGGCGCATCACTTGCTTTCGAGGAGGCCGGTGGTGTAAAAAAGAGGCTGCCCCGGAGCGGTTAATCACTGATAAATGGCGCGTTGCAGCATAAGCGAGTCTGAACTTTTGCGTTGCTTGGCGGGTCATTTAATTATAGGAGAAATTGGCTCTGCCACTCATCAGCAGGAAAAGTCGATAGCGAGGTTAAGGTCGTGGAGAGAATGTTGAAATTGGTGTCGGCGGCGACTATTTGTGCTGGTGCGGTGCTTGTTGCCGGCTGTGCCAGCAGCACGGTCCCGTTTGAACCGACACTCAAACAGGAAGTCGCCGCGCAAACCCATGTTGAAACCGAGACCCGCGTAGTCACGGGTTCGCGCATCAAGCGCACGATCGACCCCGACAACCCGAATAAGGATAGCTTAACCAATATTACGATTTTGGGTTCAGAAGAACTGAAGAATCATGGATCGATTGAAAGTGCGCTCAGGCCTTTGATTAACATGCGGGGCAATCGGGGCGGGGGATAAATCCTGTTGTCCACCTGTCTGCGGCAGGGGCGGTAAACATGAAGTCATCCGAGCTGGTCAGACCCCGATGTTGTCGGGCTGTTGTGTCTGCCTGCATTCTGTGAGGCACTCGGCTGTCAAGTGATTTTTGCAACTACAAAAGAACTTTTTTCCTTCGCGGCATCGGCGATGGTGCTTACCGCCGGTTTCCTCGTTTTGCCAGCGTATGCCCATGCCCAGGACGAACCCAGCGCTGAGGCAGCGGCCACGACGATCGCAGACTCGACCGATCAGGCGAACCCGGAAGTAACGGCGGCTGACTCGCGGGTTGAGACGGCGCCGGCGCAAGATCAGGCATCACCGGGTTCAGACGATGATACAGACGACCGCGTTGTTTCAGCAAAGCCACAGCCGGGCGATCGGTCCACCGCGAGCTTGATCGAGGAATCGCGGAAAATGTCTGTCGGCGAACGCTATCCGGAGGCATTGGATTACGCGTTGTTCGCGGTTGCGCAGGAAGACCGTTCAGAAGACCCGTATAACCCGGCGTTGATCGAGCCGCTGATCAACCTGGCGGGCGCCCAGAAAAAATTGCAACTCGATCGGGAGGCGGCGCAATCCATCGAACGCGCCATAGACCTGATCGAGAGAGACGGCGGTATTTATGATGCCCGGCTGGTAGCGGCGATTAACGACGCGGGCCGCCTGCTGCAAAAAGGCGGCGAACATGAGCGGGCGATCGGGTTGTTTCTGCGTTCTCAGCATATCAGTCATCGAATAGACGGAGTTTTCAGCCCTGACCAGGTGCCGGCTCTTGAGCAAATGACGCGCAGTTATATAATTACGAAGAATCTGGACAAAGCGAATTCAGCGCAGAATTTTCGCTATATGGTGGATATTCATCGATTTGGACGAGTTTCGATCCTATTGGTGCCATCGATGGTCAAGCTGGCCAGGTTCAAGTCGAGTCTGAGGCTGTATGACGATGCCCGGAAGCTCTATGCCGAGGCGATACAGGTAACCGAAAAATCCCTCGGGGAAAAAGATCTTGCGCTGGTCGATTTGCTGCTGGGGCTGGCATCGGTAAGGCAGGATCACCACGAACTCCGCGAATTCCGGGAATACCGCAGGCAACAGGCCGAGCAACTCAGACGCGAGGCCAGCATTGGCCATTATGATGCTCCGCCGCAAACCGCCGTTTTGTCCTCTGATACGGCAAGGAGACGCCAGGCTCCGGCCAGGGTACAAGGGGCTAGCCCGGGGCAGGCGCTGGCGGCACTCACCCGTGCGGTACAGATTGTGGATCATCACCAGGAAAAAGTGCCGTTCGCCGATCGGGTCGCAATATATGTCAACCTGGGCGACACCTATATGGTGTTAAGGAAAAAAAGAAACGGGATTACAACTTATCAGCAGGCGATGAAACTTATGGATACGGAGGGCAAGGCGCAGGATCTGACAGAGCAATATTTTGGCCGCCCCAGGCGTCTCCAATACAAGAAGCCACGCCCCGTGGCCAGCGCTGTCGGAAGATACGCCGATTACGACGGCACCTTTGCCGAAGCGTCATTCGTGGTTCAGGCCGACGGATCCGTCGATGATATTGAAATGGTCGCGTCCAACGCACCTTTCCCCCTGCGCACCATGTTCAGAAAAGAAGTGCGCAGGTCCATCTACAGGCCACGATTTGTCGATGGCGAGCCGGTCGCCACCAAAGAGCATCTCAGGGAAGAGTTTTCCGGTACCGCGTTACCGGCCAATAAAACGCCGACCGGTAACTGAGCGGGTTCGCAATGCCAATCAATCTTTGTCACCGGCCAGCCGCGACTGTGTTTTTGATCGCCGGCATGGTTTTTACTCAGCAAGTCGTCCGATCGGCGGAGTCAGACACCACTGATATCGACAGCGCCCCAACGCCGGTTGTCGAATTCCAGGTACTTTTCACGGCGGGCCGCTATGCGGATGCACTGGCGGTTGCCGCACGCGTGGCCGACCAGGCCTCGGATTACCAGTCCGCAACCCGGGCATCATTGGTTGAGCCGTTGATGAAGCTCGCCATGGTTCAGAAGCGCTCGGGCGATTATCTCATGGCGACTCGAGCGGCTGAGTCAGCCATCGAGTTGATCGAAAGAAATGGCGGGGTGTTCGACCCGGAACTGATCGAGCCACTCATTTTCCTGGCGCAGCTGGAGCAAGACAATGGGCATCACCCGGCGGCACTGGAAAGATTGAACCGGGCGCAACACATTTTGCATCGAGCGGAAGGCGTGATGAGCCATCTGCAGTTGCCGATACTGGCTTATATGACCAAAAGTTATACCGCGATGAAGCAAACAGAAAACACCAACACGATGATCGAGCAGGCCTTTGCTATCAAGTCGCGCGATCTGGACCAGGATTCTATCGAATACGTACCGATTGTACTCGAACAGGCCGAAATCAGAGCCTTTAACGGGCAGTTTCGTAAGGCAAGAGAACTGATTTACTTTGCCATGGAAATTCTCGACCAATCCTTAGCGGAAAATGATCCCGGTTTTGTCGATGCCTTGAATGGTCTGGCGTTCGTTCGTTACCAGGAGCAGGCTAGCAGCAGTGCGAAACCCAAGCTGATCGCGTCCAGCCTGGTAGCCCCACGCATCCGCTTTCCAATCATTGCCCGGACCGCTGAGTCAAACGATGACCGAAGACCTGAGCATACCGATGGCCGAAGACTTAAGCTAGCCGATATCCGGATCCCCACCCAATTCGAACGAGAAATCGTAACGGAACCTCCAATAAGATTACTGTCTCAAGGCCGTAGGGAAGGTACCCGGGCCCTGCAAAAAATGATCCACATCATGGAGCAGCATCGCGAGCGCTTTTCCGCAATCAAGCGTGCGGAGGCCCATATCTGGCTGGGAGACTGGTACATGATTATCCGCAAGCCCGACCTTGCGGACGACTCTTACCGTGCCGCCTGGCAAAGACTTGCCGATGAAGGCCAGGCCACGGACCTGTTGGCAAGCTACTTTGGCCAGCCAAAAAGATTAAAGTACCGCAAACCGGCGATACCGCGAAAAGGTGCGGGTATGTATGAAAATTATGACGGCAAATATGTCGAAGTCAGGTATTCGGTCGATGAAAACGGCAGGGTGCGCAAATTGAAGCTAGGCGATTCCAATTCGCCGGCAGCCATGAATACCAAAGTGCGATCCGCGGTCAAGCGCGCAATTTTCCGGCCAAGATATGAAGACGGACAGGCAGTGGCTACCGATAATTTATTTTTCCGGGAAGAGTTTTCGGGCATGCTGTGGTGGCTGGCCGACGCGACCGACTAATGAATCGGGGCAGTACGAGAATCCGGTACTTTGAGCGACCGGCTGCTGCCATACTCTTGATCATCGTCGCCCTGGTTCCCCATCAGACCGTCCGGTCGGCGGAATCGGGCACGGGCAATTCAGACAACGACCCGGCAGCCGCCCAGGAATTCCAGGGGCTTGCCACATCGAACCAGTCCTCGGATGAAATGGGGTTCGCTTCCCGCATTCTCGGTCAAGGCTTTGAATACGGCGCCGATAGCGGGGAATTACTCATTGAATCGTTGATGAAAGACGCGATGGTTCGGCGACAAGCGGGCGAAAATCTTCGCGCAGAGCGGGCCGCCGGGTTGGCGATTGAACTCATCGAAAGAGACGGTGGCGTGTTCGACCCGGCCCTGGTGGAGCCGCTCGTTTTTCTGGCGCAGTTGCAACAAGACGGTGGCGACCATCCGGCGGCAATCGAGCGATTGAACCGGGCGCAACATATTTTGCATCGGACTGACGGAGTGATGACCAGTCTGCAATTGCCGATCCTGGATCTGATGAACAAAAGCTTTGCCGCGATGGAGCAAGTTGACGAGGTTCGCATGATTACCGAGCTGAACTATGCCATCAATGTGCGTCATCTGGACAAGAGTTCTCTCGAGTTTGTGCCATTTATCCTCGACCAGGCCGAATACAAAGCCAGTATCTGGCAGTTTCGAGTGGCAAGAGAACTGTATTCGGATGCGCTGGGAATTCTTGAGCAATCCTTGTCGAAAAACGATCCGGGTTTTGTCGATGTCTTGAATGGCCTCGCGTCTGTTCGCTACCAGGAGCAGTTGTACGGCGTGCCCGGTTCCCGGCTGATTGCGCGTCGGACGGCATCGACGATTCAGACCTCGAACAAAGAGATGCAGAGTACCCTGCATATCGGAAAGATCCTTGGGCGAGAATGGGGCCCGAAACTTTCGCCTAAACGCGGTCGCAAGGAAGGCACCCGGACGCTGCAGACGGTGATTGGCATCATGGAAGCACATCCCGAGCGCTTTCCCGCGGTTCGGCGTGCGCAGGCCCATCTCCGGTTGGGAGACTGGTATATGGTGATTCGCAAGCCCCGTCTCGCAGATGGCGCATACCGCAGCGCCTGGCAATTATTTGCCGATGAAGCAGATGCTGCGAAATTGCTGGCAAGCAACTTTGGCCAACCGAAAAAATTGAAATACTCCAAGCCGTCCTTGCCGCGCTCCGGTCCGGGCAGGTACGAAAATTACGACCACCGATATGTCGTAGTCAGCTACTCGGTAAACGAAGAAGGCGCAGTGCGCAACCTGAGGTTTGTCGAGTCAAATGTTCCCGCGGCGATGAACCTGAAAATGCGAGACGCCGTCAAGCGGGCCATTTACCGGCCACGTTACATAAACGCACAAGCGGTGGTTACCGACGATTGTTATTTACGGCAAGAATTCTCCGGCACTGCATACGAAGTGCATCAGCGAGCCTCCGGGGAGCCTGTGCAGTAGGAATACCCGTTTACCCGCCTTCGGTCAGAAAGGATTGGATCTGCTTCGCCAAGCCGTTGCAGGCGACCTTGGCGGTTCGTGCTATCAGCGGGATCGGAATGACCAGCGCCGGCATGTAGGACGTACCCTTGGCGTCCGCGCTGATGATGCCAGCCACTTGCTGTCTCTTCAGATCCCAGATCGATGCCTCATAGCTCGATTCTTTTTCGCGCCAGGTAATCCCCAGGCAGCCTCCGCCGGCTGCGCCAAATGCGCAGGTCATCGTCCCGCCCTGGTCCAGTGTTTCGGTGCTGCCATCGATCCAGATGACATAGCGCACCCCGATGTCGTTGATACGCTCCAGAACCCCGGGTTTGGCGAACAGGGCGGGCAATTCATAGGGGTTGTTTGGCGCCAGCCGTGGCTCGAAGTAGGGAAACATCAGATCGATGAATTTCGCCTGTTCGGTTATACGCAAGGGGTTCTTGCTCGATTGCAGTTTTTTCGAGACGCATTCGGTAAAAGACTTTTCGGTTTCCTGCGCCGTATGTGTTCGCCGGGTCAAAACGACTACTGATTCAAATTCCTGGATGGCCTCGGCGGGTTGGTTATCGGCAACGTGCCGAAATTCTTCGATCCGGGAACTCACGCAGGCGCCCAGCATGGCAACGCATGCGCACAGTCCCGCCAAAATGACAGGCCGGGTATGGAAAGTTTTTATTGCGTATTTACTCAGAATTTGCCTCTCCCCGGCTTTGCGCAATGGCACTCGATGCCCTGTCAATATACCTGGTTACACCGGGTTGCCGTGGAAAATCAAGGGTCAGGCTTGCCGCCGCATCGCGTAACGCGACCATCAGCGCCTCTTTGACCGATTCTTTCTTGTGCAGCGGGTACTCGGGCGCTTTGCCGTACGCGTTGATGATCCAGTCAGCGACCAGGTCTCCCTCGGGCGAAAAAACGTCGATCTGGTACTTGAACGAAATCGAGAAAAATTCCAGGGGCGTTGCCGAAGGATCGAGCAAACCGAAATCGACAAACGAAGGCACGACGATCAGGTCGACATTCTCAACCGTTGCGCCAGCGCTCGGTTTGTCCTCCAGTACAACGACCTGGTCGCTTAAATTGACAAAAACCTGGCTGAACATTTGCACGCTGGCTGTGCCCAGGTGCACTTTCCAGTCGTTTCTCTGGTAGAGCACTTCTTCGGGTGTGTAGTTTTCGAATTCCGGCGCAAAATACAAGCCGACGCTCAGCGGGACCCTTTCGCCCAGCGGCGCCGGAAAACTGCCGCTGACCTCGATGATATTGACGCAGGCGGCCAGGAATGCTGCTGAGAGGGCGAGAAAACCAAGCCGGAAAAAGGCTGAAGAAAATAAATTCTTTAATTTCATAAAGTTACTTGCTTCATTTAAAGTAAACTCAAACGCAGCCCCGCGCGACGCCCTTTTCCCTCGGTCTTCGTTCAAATACGAACCGCAGATAGCTGAATAGTTCCGCCCGTTGTCGTAGAACTTTAACCGCCAATCCAGTCTAATCAAGGGAGTGTAGCTTACTGGCCAGCAAAGCGTTCTTGTGGCCAGGGGAAGCGGGCGAGTATCCTTGGGGCCGCGGGCAATCGCGGAAATGGTTGATTTGGCTTTTTGCAAGCCAAGGGCAGGCTCACTATGAATAGCAAACGCTTAAGCAGAATCTGGGTACCGGTAGTTGCCGGTTTAATATTGACTGGCTGCGCAACGACGCAGCAACAATCTCAATCGCAAAGTCAGAGTCAGTCAAAGTCGCAAAGCCAGAGTCAGGCGCCGTCGCAGCCTCAGCTGCCATCGCCGAGCCAGAGTCAGGCTCAATCGCCATCGCAGCCTCAGTTGCCGTCGCCGAGCCAGAGTCAGGCTCAATCGCCATCGCAGCCTCAGCTGCCGTCGCCGAGCCAGAGTCAGGCTCAGGCGCAAAGTCAGGCAAGCTCATCGAGCGAGGCCTCCGCCAGTTCAACTTCCTCCCAGGGCGGGGAAAGTTCGGCGCAGGCAGATGCAAGCTACAGTGATGCCAGCGAGTCTGCAGCCAGCAGCGCTGCATCCGATGCGGCCGATTCAGCGGGCGATGAAACGGAGGCACAGTCCGGCGACGAAGCGATGCGGGTAGCGGAGCAGGCGATCGAGGCCGCGAACGAGGCACTGGAAGAGGCCTCTGTTGCAGTCGCCGAAGCGGCCGCGCAGTCCGCTGATGCAGCCCGGGTTGCGGCAGGTCAACCCGGCGCCACCGGGGAAGATTCGACGACCGAGGACGCAGCGAGCGGCGAGGAGAATTTACAGGCGGCCGCAGAGGCAACGGAGGGCGCTCGCCAGGCTTTGCAGGGCCTGGTAGACATGATCGCCGCATCGCAAATGGCGGCGGGCGGGATCGGCGGCGCGACCGGCGCCGACAGCGACCAGATGGATGATGCCAGCGGCAGTCTGCCCGGGGATATTGGCAGTCCTGAATACCAGGAGGCATTAAAGAAAGCAGTTGGCGAGGCGCTGAGCGAAGCCGCCCGGCAAATAGAGAAAGCCAGCGGTGCACTGGCCGAGGCGGCCCGGCAATCCCAGGGCGATGAGTGGGCCGATTCCGAGCCGAGATCGGCTGCCGCGGGCAGCGAACAATCCGGTCAGCGTGCAGAATCGCAGGGTGCGAGCAATGATGTCTCCGGCGATGAGTTGGCAGTCAGGCTGGCCGAAATGCAGGGACTGGCGCAGGTCATGAACGCAATCAACGAAGGCATGCAGGCGGCAGAGCTGGGAGGCCTTTCAGCGGTAAACCGCCAGGCCTCCACGCGGCTGATTCTTGAAGGCGATGTGACGGCCAGCCCGGGCAGTATTCTTTTGCCGGGTGGAATAGAGCTCCCGCTTGGCCTGGGTTTGCCCGGGGTGCTGGGTAGGCCGATTGGCGACGGCGGCGATATGCCCGGTGCGGTCGTAGTCGCCGGCGGGGGCTTCGAATCCGGCAACAATCAGCGGGTGTTTGACGATGGCCAGGGCTCTTCAGGCAGCGGTAGCGGAGCGGTTGTGATTATTGCCGGCGCGCAATCGAGCAGTGACCGGGTCGCTGTGCTGGACACCAGGTTGTCAGGGTCGTTGACTATTTTCGATGGCATAATTCTGGCCAGCCAGGGATCCAAGATGGGATCGTCCGTTGGCGCCGGGGGTGGTTTTGGTGAACCGGGCCAGGAAACCGGTATTGGCGACGCGAGCGGGCAACCGGGTTTCGAGGGTGAGGGGCCGATGATTGCCGGTTCGGGGCAGACCGCTGGCGATGCGGCCGAGGGCCGCGACCAGACCAGCCTGGCAAGGGGCAAGGATACCGGACCCGGTGGCCGGCAAAGCGGCGGCGATGCCCTGCTGAACCCGCCGCCGGAGGGTGTTCCCGATGGCAGCGATGACGATATTGTCGCCAGGCAGTTGCGCGAGGCGGCGGAAAATGAGAGCGATCCTGAACTCAGGGACAAACTTTGGGATGAGTATCTTGCATACAAGAAGGCGACCGGGCAGTAATGACCCCCAGGAAATTCAATATCGCCATTGTTCTGTCGATGCTGGCTTTTGCGGGCGGCTGTGTTCAGCACCAAATCATCAAGGCGAACCCGACGAGGCTCCAGACAGCCAGCCAGGACATTCCTGACTCGACGGTCCTTGATGTTGGGGTGGCGATTTTTGATCCGGGTGTTGCGGATGATCTTGGGGTACGCGAGGAGCAAGAGGAAAGCCGCAACATTTTCCCTGAAGTCCGCAAGGCGGAGGCTCGCTACATGGCATTCCAGCTGAAGCGGGTGCTGGAAAATTCCGGTAGCTGGGGCGCGGTCAGGGTTTTGCCAAAGGCTTCAAAGGGCACCGATTTGATGATTTTCGGTAAAATACTCTCGTCCGACGGGGAAGTGCTCAAACTCAGGGTTACCGCCGTCGATGCGACCGGGCACCGGTGGCTGGATAAAAAATACGAGGATCGGGCGAGCAAATATGCCTACAAGGACTACGTTCCGTCTCGAGGCGACCCGTTTCTCGATCTTTATAATTCGGTCGCCAACGATTTGCTGGCCATCCACCAGCAGATGACGGTCGGCCAGCTTGAAAATATTCGTCGCGTCGCCGAGCTCAGGTTCGCCGGCGATCTGTCGGCCGAAGTTTTTGGCGATTATCTTGTGGAGCGTAAAGGATTATACGAGGTTCGCCGATTGCCATCGGTGGACGACCCCATGGTCGCCAGGATGCTGCGCATCCGCCAGCGCGAATACATGTACATCGATACACTGGACGAGTATTACGCGGACTTGTACCGGCAGATGGATCAGCCGTACGCGGATTGGAGAAAATTCACCTTCGAAGAAGCGCAGGCGTTGCGCGAGCTCAAAGCTGCCGCCAGAAACCGGAAGCTCGCTGGCCTGGCGATGATAGTCGGCGGGGTTGTCGTGGACAGTAAATCGAATACGCAGGCGGCCAGGATAGCGGGCGCCAGTGGCGTGATCGGGGGAATCGCCGTTTTCAAAAGCGGCATGGACAGGGGCAAGGAAGCGAAACTCCATTTTGAAGCGATGAAGGAGCTGGGCGAGTCCATGGAAGCGCAGGTCGCGCCGATGGTGGTCGAGGTCGAAGGCCAGACGATCGAACTGACCGGGAGCGTGGATGCGCAATTCGATGAGTGGAGAGTCATCCTCCGGGATATCTATGCCGCAGAAACCGGTATTATTGTGGGAGAACTGGATACAGCCCTCGATCCGGGCTAGGCAGACTTCCATACGATGAGGGAATATCAAAAGGGGCAGCACTTATCTGGCCGTTTCACCCTGATCACTCTCTTGGGGCAGGGGGGCATGGGTGAAGTCTGGCTGGCCAAAGACGACCACCTTGCGCGTGATGTAGCGCTGAAAATCCTGAGCCCCGCATTGGCCGCAAACCCGGCCATGGTTGAACTGTTGCGCGACGAATGTCGCCTGACCCGACAAATGGTGCATCCCAACATCGTTCGGGTTCATGAATTCCACAGCGATGGCGACAGCCACTTTATCTCCATGGAATATGTCGAGGGAGACAGCCTGGAAGCGCTGGCTGGCCGCCATCATGAAGTCTGGCTGCCGGTGTTGCTACCGGCGCTGGATGCGCTCGAATACGCACACCAGGCTGGCATGGTGCACCGCGATATCAAGCTCAGCAACGTGTTGTACACCGCCAACGGGGAGGTCAGGCTATGCGACTTTGGCATCGGCGGGATTATCGGCAAGCAAAGCGATGCATTTCCTGGCGGGTCGCCGTTTTCGGCCAGCCCCCAGCAGCTTGATGGTCAGCCAGGTTCGATCGGCGACGATATTTACGCGGTTGGCGCGATGATCTACGCCTTGATGTCCGGGAAGCCTCCCTTTTATGCGGACCCGGACCAGAAAAAGATTGCCGGCCAGGTGCCGCCGCCGCCGAAGACGGATTACCCACCGCCGGACGGGCTCGTGGAGTTGGTGATGCGCATCCTGGCCAAGGACCCACTGGAGCGGCCCGATTCGATCGGTGAGGTGCGGGAACTGCTTGCCGACATCACTGGCGTCAGTTCGGCCACCACGCGGCCACCCGGTGAGTTGGCCAGCACCGGCAGCGGTACCGGCAAAATCGTAGCGATTCGACGGCAGCACAATGTGCCCGGAAGCGACCGGCCAGGATCAGGCCAGGAAGATCTGCCGAGCAGATCCTGGCTGCCCGGTCTGGCGATGGCCCTGCTGTTGCTCATTGCTGCGGTGGTGTTCCTCTACCTGCCCAGCCAGGTTGCGAAGCGCGAGCCGGTGCCCGGAGTTGAAATTCAATGGCCGACCGATGAGATCGCCGAGGAGCAGCCCCCGGCTGCAGTTGCCGATACTCCATCCTCTGCCGATAAGCGGCTCGCGCCTTACGAACAGGCGCAGGCGACCCGCGACCGCGAGGAAGCGGAACTCCTGGTGGCGCGGCTGCTGCGCCGGCAGATTGCCCTGGAAGACCAGGCGGTTCATTTGTGGGCCGGCGATGAATTCAATGCGGCGGTTGAGCTGGTTCGGAGCGCCGACAGCCTGTTCCACAAGGATGACTATGCCAGCGCGCTGAACGCCTATCAAACCGCGCTGGATGAAATCGACCGTCTGTCAGGGCAGGTTGACGGCGTATTGAATGCTGCGCTCGAGGACGGCGGACAGGCGTTGCTCGATGGCGATCCGGAGACAGCGCAACTGAATTTTGAACTGGCCGCGGCGATCGATCCGGACAACCTCGATGCTTCACAGGGTCTGAGCCGAGCGGCCACTGTCGAACAGGTCCTGGCGCTGATGGCGGTGGCCGAGGCAAAGGCCGCGGATGGCGATTTGTTGGGCGCGAAGCAGAGCTACCAGGAATTGCTGGCCATCGACGCCGAATGGCAGCCGGCAAAGACAGCGTTGGGGCAACTGAATCGCAGCCTGGCGATGCAAAATTACAGCAGGCAGATGTCCGCCGGCTTCGCCAGCCTGGCCGACAACAGACTGCATAGAGCCCGGGACGCATTTCGGTCGGCTTTGCGAATGAGACCGGGTTCGGAAGACGCCCAGGATGGCCTTTCCCAGGTCGAGGCGGCGATAAAACTGGCCGAAATTTCACGCTTGCGGACGCAAGCGGAAGCGTACGCCGTTGTTGAGCAATGGCCGCTGGCGCTCAACGATTATCAATCCGCTTTAAAGCTCGATCCGAATCTTGTTTTTGCCCGCGATGGAGAAGCTCGCGCACAGAAAATGGTTCGTATCGACAAGGAATTCGCGCTCTACGTGGTGCAACCCGATCGGCTGGGAGAGGACAACGTTTACCAGGCGGCCTTGGGATTCCTCGAACAGGCTCGTTTGCTGGCCGACCCGGGACCACGTTTGCAGGCCCAGTTGCTCCAACTCCAGGTTCAGCTCCAGGTTGCACGAATCCCCGTCAGGGTAGACCTGGTCTCGGATCAAATGACGGAAGTATTCATAAACCGGATTGGCAAGATCGGCACATTTGCCAAGCACGCGGTGCGACTGGTACCGGGTAAGTACACGCTGATCGGTACACGCGACGGTTATCGTGATGTTCGGCAGCAACTGGTAGTCCAGCCGGGCATCTCGCCGGAGCCGGTACTGATCCGTTGCGAGGAAAAGATTTGACTGCCGATGGCGATAAGGAAGCCGGTTTTTCCGAATTGTTTCTGGTGGTCGATGAATCCGGCCGGGTTGCCATGGCCCCCGCCGCGCCGGCGGATGAACAGGCAATACTGGCCAGGTTTTCCGCAACGGTCGGGCAGGTCCGGGTTTGCGTTCAATCTGCGGCGGTTCCGGTGTTGTGCAATGGCGCAAGGCTGACCGAGGCGCGGGTACTGAAAAACGGGGATCGACTCCGCGCCGGCGATCTGGCTTTGAATTTCGTTGTGGACGGTCGTGGCGGAATTTTGTACCAGCAGGCCGCGGACGAAAACGCGACCCTTCCCCCCGGTAGTAACGAAGCGCAAGAGAAAAAAGTCTGGTTGCTGTTGGCGGGCCCACGAGACGAAGGCATCAGCGAGGAGATCCGGCTGCCGGCGGCGGATCAGACCGGCACGAAAATCTCGCCCGGGCGGTACCTCAAAAGTGCAGATACCGGCAGCGGAAAAAAACGCCTGGCGGTGTTGCCACTGGCAATCGGAGGGGTTTTCGTTTTGCTGGGCCTGGTCGCCGGTTTTATGTTTTCGGCAACGGCAGTCCGCATCGTCATCGATCCGGCGCCTGACAGCATCGACGTGGATGGCAAATGGGTTAGCCTGGAACTCGGGGGCCGTTATCTTCTGCTGCCTGGGAAAGCCAGGATCAGCATACAAAAATCGGAATATTACCCTTTGCAAGAAACCTTTGAGGTTGAACGAAAGGCCAACCAGGAAGTGTCTTTCCGGTTGACCAGATTACCCGACCTTTTTGAGATTCTGAGCGAACCTGCCGGTTCCGCATCCGTGCAAATCGATGGGAAACCGGTGGGTCGGACCCCTTTGACAGAGTTGGTCCTGCATGCGGGTGAGCATGAACTGCTGGTCACGGCGGAGCGGTTCCTGGATTATCGCGAGACGGTTCAGGTGGCAGGCGGTGGCAAGCGCAAGGTGATCACCGTCAATCTGCAACCGGCCTGGGCAAAGGTGGAACTCATTACAACGCCCGCCGGCGCCCGGATTTTCGTGGACGATCAGGAAATTGGCAGCACACCATTGTCGGTGGAGATGCTGCAAGGCTCACGACAACTAAGGATCAGCAAGACCGGTTTCAAAACCTGGCGGGAAAACATCAAGATAACCGCCGGAGAACATCAGAGGCTGCCGATAATACTGACCAGGGCCGATGGCAAGGTGGCCATTCGTACAGATCCGCCGGGCGCAAGCGTAACCATCGATTCGCAGTATCGCGGGCGTACGCCATTGAACATTGCGCTGGCCCCGGATCGGGAATATCAGGTGACCTTTAGCTTGTCTGGTTATCAGAAAGCGTCCCGCAGCATCTCCGTACGCTCCGATCGGGATGCCAGCGTGCTGGTCAATCTGCGTGCTTTGCTTGGCATGGTTGATATTCGCAGTGAGCCCGCCGGTGCCACGATAAAAATAGACGGAGTCGAGCGCGGCCAAACCAACCTGAAGCTGCAGTTGTCTGCGCTGCCGCACCTGGTCGAGTTTTCCAAACCTGGCTATGCACCGTATCACGCCAGGGTGACGCCCAGACCAGGTTTCGAACAACAGCTCGTTGCCCGGCTGAGGACGCTGGACCAGGCTCGCTGGGATGCGATACCGACGACCATAAAAACCGCTCTCGGCCAGTCGCTCAAGCTGGTGCGCGGGGGCAGGGTGGATATGGGTGCCCCACGCCGCCAGATGGGCAGACGCGCCAACGAAATTCAGTATCCGGTGAAACTGGTGCGCGCATTTTACCTCGGCACGCACGAGGTCACCAATGCGGATTATCGCCGCTTCCAACCGGAGCATAAATCGGGCGCCGTGAAAACGACCAGTTTGAACCAGGGCAGCCATCCGGTCGTGCAGATAAGCTGGCAGGATGCCGTAAAATTTTGTAACTGGCTGAGCAAAAAGGGCGGCTTGCCAGCCGCCTATATAGAAAAGGACGAAAAAATGGTGGCGGTCAGCCCGCTGAATACCGGGTACCGTTTGCCGAGCGAAGCCGAGTGGGCTTTCGCGCAGCGAATGGCGGATGACGGCGTCAGGAAAATGTATCCGTGGGGAGATGCGCTGCCGCCCGATGACGGTTCGGGCAACTTTGCCGATGTCTCGGCGAGACCCGTTTTATCCGCGGTAATCGAGAAATACGACGACCAGTATCTCGCCACCGCGCCGGTGGGGCAATTCGATGCCAATGTGGCAGGCTTTTATGATCTTGCGGGTAATGTCGCCGAATGGACGCATGACTACTATTCTGCGGATCCATTGATGACCGGGCAGCTTACTATCGATCCGTTCGGACCGGTCAACGGGGAGTATCATGTGGTCAGGGGATCCAGCTGGACATCGGCCGAGATAAGCGAGTTGCGGGTCAGCTATCGGGATTACGGCAGCGAACCCCGACACGATCTCGGCTTTCGACTGGCACGATACCTTGAATAAGCGGAATCTTGGAAGATGAATAAAAAGGTCTGGCTGTTAACCTTGGGGGCGCTCGTATCGGCACAGTTTCTTTTTGCGCCGCGGCTTGCCGCGCAGGATTATGATGCCGAGCCACCGCCTGAGCAGGAGGCGCGCGAAGAAACGGTCCCGGCCGATCCTGGCGGGGAATCGTCGGCTGAGGAGGATTCGAAAATCAGGCAGGATTCTGCGCAAACGATTGACGATCTGGACAGTTTTGTGCCCAGCGTAGAGATTTCCAGCGACTTGTCCATTTCCTATCCAGTAGATATCTGAACAGACCAGGGGTAGACATGACACGACGATGGCCAGTTGAATTTCTTTACCAGATATTTTCCCTGATTGTCGCGGTGATCGTCGTGCATGCGACCTATGTATCGATGATCAGACCGCAAGCCGATGCCATATTGCTTGAGCGGGAAATCCTGATGGAGCGGGACGCGCTCTACGTTCCGCCACGATCCCTGTACGTCATCATCAGGGATTTCGAGCAGGAAACCTGTTTTATCCTGATGCTTTGGGCATTCGCCTTGATGGGCTACAAGGCCGTGGCAACCAGCAAGGAGCGCAGTTTTGTGTTCGAGAAACTGATCGATGTCGGCGAAGGCATGAGCATCCTGCCGGAAGATACCCGCGAATACGCCAGATCGCTGGAGGCCATGGGTCCTGAACAGCAGCGCCGGCTGTTGCCGCGCGCGTTGCTGACGGCCCTGCACCGGTTCCGCTCGACCAAAAGCATTCAGGATGTATCCACGGCGGTAAAAAATATCTGTGATACGGAGTATGAGCGGATGGACACCGAGTTATCGATGGTGCGCTATCTCGCCTGGGCAATCCCATCGGTCGGTTTTATCGGCACCGTGCGTGGCATCGGGCAGGCGCTGGGTCGAGCCAACGAGGCCGTGGCTGGCGATATCAGCGGCGTGACCCAGTCACTGGGCGTCGCCTTTAATTCGACTTTTGTCGCCCTCGTTATCAGCATCGTCCTGATGTTTTTGTTGCATCAGTTGCAAGAAGCGCAAGAACGGCTGGTTCTCGACTCACAGAACTATGTCGATGAGCAACTGATACGGTACCTGCAGGTTCGATAATCCCGGAGATGTCATTGTCTGATCTGGTACTGGAAATCAACGATATCGGTCTTGCTGTCAGCGATGGCAAGCGAACGCTGTTGTACAGCCCGGCTTGCGCGCTGCTTGACGGCAATCATATCGTGGTCGGCAAGGAGGCAATTGCTAACTCCAGGCTCAGGCCGTTGTGGACCAACAACCGTTTCTGGAGCCGCCTCGACCAGGAGCCACTGGCAAACCCATCGGGTCGTTTCCAGACCAATGCGGATCTGGCGCACGCGCATCTCGAACATATCTGGCATGAGCTGAGCAGACCTGCGGATAGCCGACTGGTCATCGTGGTTCCGAGCACCTGGGATCAGGCGCAGATGGGCTTGTTGCTGGGGATTACCGCGGATCTGAATATTCCGGTCAGCGGGATGGTCGATTCCGCGGTTGCGGCTGGCGTGTCCCTGGACCCGGATGTTCCGGGTTTGCACCTCGATCTGCAACAGGGAAAATTTGTACTGACTGAATTGGAGGGCGGTCCGCAGCTTTCGCGTAAGAGTGTTTTCGTCGTCTGCGAAACAGGACTGTCCGCGATCAGGGATGCCTGGGCCGATATTATCGCCGACGTTTTTGTTCGCCAGACCCGCTTCGATCCCATGCATGTAGCCAGGACCGAGCAACAACTATTCAACAAGCTGGATGGCTGGCTGGCCGATATCGAAGCACAGGGAAGCGCGGCCCTGGAAATGAACGCGGGTGAAAAATCCTATACCGTGCAGTTGACCGGCGATCAGCTTTTGCCGGCGAGTTTGTCCGTCTATCCGCAAATCGTTCAGCAAATCAGGCCCCGGGCCAAGGGCATACTTGCGCTCAGCCATCGGCTGGCTGATTTCCCTGGCCTGAAGGACAGTCTTGCCCTGATCGCTGGTCTTGAGCTCAGATGGCTGGATGAAAGTGCGGCAGCGCGAGGGGCGCTTGCCCAGACCGCCGTATATGCGGCGGATCCGGATACGCAGGACGTCACTTTCCTGACCAGCCTGCCGCTAGCTGCGGACTCTTCGAGCGCAAACGCCTCCGTGGCGCATGATTTATTACCGAGCCACCTTCTGTATCGTGCGCGCGCCTATCCCCTGGACAAGGGGCCGCTGGTGCTTGGGGCAGACCCAAAATCCTCCTCTGACAGGACGATCACGCTGGTCGGCATACTGGATGGCGTGTCCCGGCAGCATTGCACGATAGAACAGGTGAACGGGCGGACCAGGGTCGAAGATCATTCAAGTTACGGGACCTTTGTCAATGACCGAGCGGTTAATGGTTCCGCGGATCTGGTCCTCGGCGATGTCATTCGCATGGGCTCTCCGGGCGAAACCGCGCAACTGATTGGCCTGAGCAAATAAAATGGCGCGACGGAAGAGACCGGTCAATGTATTCAATCTGGCCTTTCTGGATGTGATGTCGTGCGGCTTTGGAGCGGTCATCCTGGTTTTCCTGATCATCAATCATTCGACCGAGAGGAACAAAGCAGAGGTCAACGTCGAGTTGTTGTCAGAGGTCGAGCGAATCGAAGAGCAGATTCTCGAGGGGGATGAATATCTTATCCAGGTCAAGAACACCGTCAAGATTCTGCAACAGAAGAACACGGCTACCGATGGTCTTGCCGATACTGTCGAGGACAACCTGCAAAAAATTCGCGTGGAACTCGCGAGACTCGATCAGGATTCCCTCGCGGCCGAGGACAGCATCAACAAATTGAAGTCGGATCTGCAGGCACAGGAAGTGGAACGCCGCCGGCTCGAAGGGGGCGTTGAAGAGGGTGAGCGCAAAGGTGAGAATATTCGCTCTTTCATAGGCGAAGGCAACCGTCAGTATCTGACCGGGATGCAGATGGGCGGGCAGCGGGTGCTGATTCTCCTCGACGCGTCGGCGAGTATGCTCGATGAGACTATCGTCAATGTCATACGCCGCAGAAACATGCGCACGGAACAAAAACTCGCTGCGAGAAAGTGGCGCAGGGCGGTCAGGACAGTGGACTGGCTGGCGGCACAGATTCCACCCGGCAGCCAGTTTCAAATCTATACCTTTAACACGGCTGCGACCCCGCTGGTCGAAGGGACCCGCGGCCGCTGGCTGGCCGCGGGAGACGGCAGCGATCTTAACCGTGCGGTCGAGAACCTGGGTCATGTGGTGCCCGAAAAAGGCACCAGCCTGCACGCGGCGTTTCAGGTGATTAATTCGCTGAGCCCGCGCCCCGACAACGTATTCTTGCTGGTCGATGGCCTGCCGACCCAGGGCGAAAATATCAAGAAGCAAGGGGTCGTTACCGGCAGGCAGCGGGAACGATTGTTCAGGCGGGCCCTGCGTATCTTGCCCGCCAATATTCCGGTTAATGTCATATTGTTTCCGATGGAGGGCGACCCGGCCGCTGCCTCCGAATACTGGCAACTGGCGCAGGTAACCAGTGGCTCGTTTCTGAGTCCGTCACGAGACTGGCCGTAGGAGGGCTGGTATGCGCAAGCGCAAATACACAGAAGGAATCAGCATCGCTTTTCTCGATGTCATCGCTTGCGGATTTGGCGCGGTAATCCTGATGCTGATCCTGACCAAGGTTTTTGAGCCGATCATCATTGAAGAAACCGCGATAGAACTGGTGGGCGTACTCGAGGAAAAGGAACGCCGGCTTTACGATATTCGCGGCGAGACCAGCATCCTCAATCGCGAGATGATTTCGCGCGAGGACCAGTTGTCGGTCGCGCGGCAACGCCTTGCACGCCTACAGGCGGAACTGTCGGAAATCCAGGGGCGGTTTGTCGCATCCAGCCAGGATGCCGAGATAAGCAATATTATCGAGGGCAAGCTGGCCGCTGCGCGGCAGTCCCTGACCGCGGAGATGAGGCGCCTGCTGGTTCAATACAACGAAATAAAAGACAACAACGTGATCGGCGGGATTCCGATCGATAGCGAATACATTATTTTCATTATTGACACATCCGGGAGCATGTATAACTACGCTTGGCCCCTGATGCTGGAAAAGGTACGCGAAACGCTGGAAGTTTATCCCCAGGTCAAGGGCATACAGGTCATGAACGACATGGGGCAGTTCATGTTCAGCCGCTATGCGGGCAAATGGATTCCGGACACGCCGGGGCGGCGGCGCGCGATCATCGAGCGGCTGCGCACCTGGAATGCGTTTAGCAACTCGAGTCCTGTCGAAGGCATCACCAAGGCAATCGCAACCTTCTATGCGCCCGACAAGAAAATCAGCCTGTATGTGTTGGGCGACGAGTTTACCGGTCGTTCGATCGACGCGGTACTAAAGACCATCCGCGTGATCAATCGGCGGGGCCGCGATGGAAAAAGGCTGGTTCGAATCCATGCGATCGGTTTCCCGGTTCAATTCATCAGGCCGGCGCATTTGCAAACCACGGGCATAAGGTTTGCTACGTTGATGCGCCTGATGTGCGAACAAAATGGAGGCACATTTGTGGGCCTGCCCGATCACCGGACTTGATTGTTAATCTGACAACAGTTGGTCCAGTATCGCCGTAACCTGTTTTAGCTGGATCCGGTCCATCGCTTTTGGCGAATGAATTCTCATGCCCCATCTGGCCTCTGCTACCGAGAGTCCATACTCCGCCTGCAGTGCGTCACGGTATTCGTTGATCAACCACTTTCTGCTGAGGTATGGCGCTGCACGGTCGGGGTTGGTCGATGCGAACAAGCCGATAACCGGTGTGCCAACCGCCGTTGCCATGTGCCCGGGTCCGGAATCCGGGCATATCAACGTACTTGCCCTGGTGAGGATCGCCAGCAATTGACGCAGAGTAGTTTGGCCGACCAGGTTCACCGGCTTGGTTCTGCATTCGCCAACAATCGTTGCGGCCATCGCTTTTTCCGCTGCTGAGTTTCCACCGCTCAGAATCACTGTAGCCTGCCAGTGATCGGCGGCATGATCGGCAACGGCTGCATATCGTTCGGGCAGCCAGTTGCGATGGTTCAGTCTTCGGCCTCGCAGCATGCTGCTGCATGGAGAAATCACGACGGACGGTCGATCAGCGGGGATTAACTTTTCAGCAAACCCAAGTTCCTCAGCAGACAAGGGAATATCCCAGCGCATCGAGCGTCCTGTTATGCCCAATGTTTCGGCAAACCCGAAGAACGAATCCATGACATGTTGCCGGTTGCGGGCTTTTATTTGCTCCTTGGTAAATAGCCATTGCAGGTCTCTTGCCCTGGCTCGATCGAAGCCCAGACGCCGATCGGACTTCACCTGCGCGCTTGCCAGATTGGCTCGCATCGATGGATGCATGTGCAACAACAGATCGAATCGTCTATTTATGAGCTTTCGACGAAGTTGGCGTAAGCCATTGAAACCTTGAGATTTATCTATAACCAGAAATTCAATATCCGGGATACTGCCCAGCAGGCCGAATTCTGTACCGCCGATGATCCAGGTGAACCGGGTATGCGGCCAGGCATCCTGCAGCGTACGAATGACGGGCAATGCGTGACAACAATCACCGAGCGCCGAGAGTCTGACGATGCAGACAGTCGCCGGCACCATTGCCGAATTGCCGCTGCGGGATTTTACCGGCATTACTCAGCCAAAAATTCTGCCAGGGACAAGCGGGCCGTCAGCACGCGTGACGGCTCGCCGATTTCAGTCCACGCAAACAGCAAGTCACTGCCGGCGCGCAGCATATGCGGGAAGCCGGAGGAACGCTGGCTGCTGGTCAGGGCAATCTCTTGTGGCTCACCGAGTTCGCCGTTGTGTGCCACGGTTCTGATTTTCAACGCGGCTTTTCCGTTATCCAGATCATCGAGCCAACTGACCACCGCAAGCCCATCGGCTACCCAACTGACATCCACGCGCCCCAGCGCCGCCCCACTGCTGATCGTGACCGCTTCGGAGAAATGCTTGCCGCCGTCGCCGGAGAACGCCAGCCTGACTTGCCTGACATTGCCGGCGCCGGTAAACCAGGCTACGGCCAGCTTGTCGTTTCGACTATCGATCGCCGGTCCGTTGACCGGGCAACCGGCGATTTGCCAGCCGTCTTTTGCCACCAAGGCGGGTTCGCTCCAGCCACTCTCGGTCAGCCGGATAATGCTTATGTCGCGGTTCTCGTTCCGGTCCCGGTCACGATAAACCACGGCCACGCCGTTGCTCAGATTTGCCAGGTCGGTCTGGCAGCAATCGCAAATGAGAGAGTCCAGTTCGATCGATTCAAGGACCTGGCCGCCGCCATCGATCGTGGCCCAACGCAGGGTCATGCCGTTGCTCGCAGCCTCGCCGACCGACCCGCTCATGTGGTGGCCTCCTGCCTGAGCGGTTTTCCGTCCGTCCAACCAGACCGCGCCGAGAGTTTCGCCCAGCACGGTCATGCTGACAAAACCGTGTTCGGTCGGGGTGCCGTCATCGTGTGGACTGATCGCGGGTTGCCAGTTCACGCCGTCGCTGGACAATGCAATCTTGACGTCATAGGCATAGGGTCCCCCGGGCCGTTTTTGCAGCCATTGGGCGGCCCAGAAATCGTTGCCGATGCGGGTTACCGATGGAAAATCTGCCCAGTTGACGAACCAGTCGTCACCGCTTGCCACCGTCCGCGGCCGGGACCAGGCCATATCTTCATACACCGAGTAGCGCAGCGTGGCCTTGGCGGCGGTCGATTCGAGCCAGCTTAGAACGATCGTTTCAGCGGCGCCGGCCTGAAGATGCGGCACCGCGCTGCCAGCGGCGGCGGGCGATTCGATCGGCAGGACTTGCCATTTTTGCCCCGGCGCCTCGCCGGTGCAGGCCCCCATGGAAAGGGCCAGGAGCAAGATGGTTAATGGATTTCTTGAGCGCATCCGGATTCCCCGCGACAATGACCGACACAGGCAGTATCCTAGCAAAGAGCGATGGCGAAACGAACAATCTCACGTGCGGGTCGGTGGCCCGCCATTCGATAAGGCATTTTCCCACGGGCTTTCCATGCTTGTGCCGGGGGCAAAAGCGGGGAGATAGAGGATTAATTGGAAACTGATTTTTGCGGGTGGCATTGTTTACTATGCCGGTGCCTGGTTAGTCGCAATGATCAGTGGCCCGCTGATTCACGAGGGCGTGCTCGACGAATTGTACAAGGCGCACGCACAGTTCTGGCGACCCGAACTGAACCAGGAGCCACCCGATTTGGCGGCCCTGATGCCGCGCTGGATCGCCACCGGGCTGATTGGCTCATTTCTCATTGCGGGCGTTTATGGCGTGGTTCGCTCATCCTTTGACGGCGCTGGTTGGCTTAAAGGCCTCAAGTACGGATTGGTTTTGTTCCTGATCAGCATATCCTTAGCGCTGGGCTGGTCCGGCGTATTCAATCTTCCCGATGAACTCTGGGTCTGGTGGACATTGGAGTCCCTGTTTTATTTCCTCGTCGGCGGCATGGCGCTAGGCTGGTTTGCGGATAAATACGCTGCCGCTTGAAACCGCTGCCCGCGGTGCGGACGGATTGTTTTCTTCTGTTTCTCTTCCTGATAAGAGAAATTGGTGCCCAGGGCGAGACTCGAACTCGCACATCCGTAAGGACACGGCGACCTGAACGCCGCGCGTCTACCAATTCCGCCACCTGGGCAGGCAGGGCTGGCGCGATGCGCCAGCAAATGAGGCGCGCACTTTAATGCAAGCGCCAAATACTTGTCAATCGGTCGGTAGATTGTCACGCTACCGTCAAGCAGGGAGTGCGGATGGCCACCAAAAAACAATGGAAGGATCGTGATCCCGAAGCAGCGCGGGAAGCCAGTCGCTATCGCTTTCCGATACCCAGCAGGGCCTTGATCAATCAATCTCTCGAGGATGCCGGCAGACCGCTGAGCCTGCCAGAACTCCATGCCGCGCTGGGCCTGAAAGGGCAACGCGCGCGGACCGCGCTGGCCAGGCGGATGGATGCGATGGCCCGCGACGGGCAGGTAATCAGGAACCGCAAGGGACTGTATTGCCTGACCGGCCATTTACCGGTAACCACAGGCAGAGTCCATGGCCACCCGGATGGATTCGGATTCCTGATCCCCGATAGCGAGGGTGCGCGAGATATTTTTCTGTCGGCACGAGAGATGCGCCAGGTCATGCACGGGGATCGGGTAGCGGTCAGGGTGCGGGGCGATGACAGGCGAGGCCGGCCCGAGGGCGTGATAGTCGAAATTCTCGAACGTAAAACCAAAGAACTGGTCGGCAGGTTTCAACTTGAGCGGGGCAAGGGCTTTGTCATCCCGGACAATCACCGGTACAGCCGGTACATCTCGGTTGCGCCCAGATACCGGAAAGGCGCCCGACCCGGCCAGGTCGTCATCCTGAAGATCAGCGAACAACCGACCGCGCACGGCCCGGCGCTCGGCCAGGTGCAGAAAATCCTGGGCGAAGTCGATGACCCCGGCATGGAAACGCTGATCGCCATCAGCGCGCATGGCTTGCCGAATGCCTGGCCCGAAGCAGTGGCAAGCGAGCTCGCCCGCTTTGGCAAGCGGGTTCCCGAGGCCGCGAAATATGATCGCTACGATTTGCGCGATACGCCCTTGCTGACCATTGACGGCGCCGATGCCAGGGACTTTGACGATGCCGTGTATTGCGAAAGGAATGGTGACGGCTGGACGATCCTGGTGGCAATCGCCGATGTTGCACACTATGTAAAACCAGGCAGCGCACTGGACCGGGAAGCGCAACAGCGCGGGACCTCGGTCTATTTTCCGCGCGAGGTTATTCCGATGCTGCCGGAAATACTCTCCAACGGCCTGTGCAGCCTCAAGCCCAAGGTCGACCGGCTGTGCCTGGTCTGCGAAATGAAACTGTCGAAACAGGGTAAGGTATTGTCGTCCGAGTTTTATCAAGCGGTAATGCAATCGGCGGCGCGGCTGACCTACAACCAGGTGGCCGACATCCTGATTCGCAAGAATGCTGCGAGCCGGAAGAAATACCAGCGCCTGTTGCAGCCCCTTTCGGCTTTGCACGATGCCTATCGCGCAATGGCCAGGGCCAGGCATCGGCGCGGCGCCCTGGAATTCGATATACCCGAGATCAAGGCGGTTTTTGCGAGCGACAAGACGCTGAAAGACCTGGTTGCCTATCCGCGCAACGACGCGCACCGGATCATCGAAGAGTGCATGATAGCCGCCAACATTGAGGCGGCCCGCTTTATACGCCGAAAACGACGGCCCTTTCTTTATCGTTCCCATGCCGGGCCCGATCGGAAAAAGATGGCCGATCTGCGGTTGTTTCTTGCCGCAGAGGGTTTGTCGCTGGGTGGCGGGAAAAAACCGACGTCGATGGACTACAGCCGTTTGCTGGAGAAAGTGGCGACCCGGGACGATAAAAATCTGATCGAGACGGTGCTGCTGCGTTCGCTGTCCAAGGCGGTCTATGAACCCGACAACGCAGGCCACTTCGGTCTGGCGCTGGCGGAGTATGCCCATTTCACATCGCCGATACGCCGATACCCGGATCTGCTGGTGCACCGGGCGATCAAGCACGTACTGGCTGGCGGCGAAGCCGGGGAATTCAGCTACACAAAAAAAGAGATGGTCCTTTTGGGACTGCAATGCTCGGCGGCGGAGCAACGCGCCGACGACGCGACGCGTCAAGCCATGGATTACCTGAAGTGCGAGTACATGCAGGATAAAATTGGCCAGGTGTTCGCGGCGGTGATATCAGGGGTAACCAATTTCGGTCTGTTCGTGCAGATTCCTGAAAAACAGATCGAGGGCCTGGTGCATGTCAGTGCGCTGCCGGTTGATTATTATGAGCACGATCCGGCCCATCACACGCTGACCGGTGAAAAAAGGCGCCTGGAATTCCGCTTGTCGGACGCGTTGCAGGTACGTGTCAGCCACGTTGATATGGACAAAAGAAAGATCGATTTTGACTTGGCAGGCGATCCGCCACAGAGAAAATCGCGGAAGCAAAAGCGCGGGCAGAAACGATGAGCAAGAATTTTGTCTATGGTTTTCACGCGATCGAAACGCTGCTGAAGACGCAGCCGCAAAGCGTGGAGAGGCTTATGGTCCGTGATCGCAAAGATCGTCGCACAGGCGAAGTCGTACGACGATCGGAGGCGCTGGGCATACCGGTTGAGCGCGCGAACCCGGCAGAACTGGATCGGCTCAGTGCTAACGCGAACCACCAGGGCTTGTTGGCCTGGGTCAGGCCGCAGGCAGTGCGCAACGAGGCATTCCTCAAAGACCTGGTGCTGGCCGAAGGCAGCAAGATATTCTTGCTGGTGCTCGACGAAATCCAGGACCCGCATAATCTGGGGGCGTGCCTGAGGTCGGCGGATGGCGCAGGCGTTTCAGCGGTGCTTACCCCTCGCCGCCGGTGTGCGGGACTGACTCCGGCGGTGCGCAAGGTCGCCAGCGGCGCGGCTGAATCAGTGCCATTGGTTCAGGTCGGCAATCTTGCCCGCATGCTGCGCTGGCTGGCGGAGCAGGACGTGCGGATCATCGGTCTGAGCGGCGAAGGCGAGCGCAGCCTTTACGACACTGCTTTGACGGGCCCTCTGGCGCTGGTGCTGGGTGGCGAGGGCAAAGGGCTGAGAAGGCTGACCAGGGATCACTGCGAGGCTTTGGCAGCGCTGCCGATGCGCGGTGCCATCGATAGTCTGAATGTCTCGGTGGCTGCCGGCATCTGTCTCTACGAAGCCTTACGCCAGCGTAATGCCTGAGACCCAAAAAGCTTGCTCAAAATCCGTAACTTGTTTAGCATTCGGCTCGCTGCGTTTGGCGCAGACACACAAGGCGTCTAAAAAACGCCGACTCCTTGCCTCACCGGAAAGCCGGGGGGCTGTTCAATCCGTAAGGAGAGTTCATGAGACACTATGAAATCGTGTTTCTGGTCCACCCTGACCAGAGCGAACAAGTGCCAGCCATGCTGGAACGCTATCGTTCGATGATCGAGTCCAGTGGCGGTGCGATTCACCGGCAGGAAGACTGGGGCAGGCGGCAGCTGGCCTATCCGATCAACAAAATCCACAAGGCGCATTACCTGATGCTCAACATCGAGTGCGGGAAATCGACTCTCGAAGAGCTGGTGGGCGCTTTCCGTTTCAGTGATGCCGTTTTGCGCCACATGGTAGTCAATCGAGAAGAAGCGATTTCCGAGCCTTCGTTTATGGCTGTTGCGGAAGAAGAGAGCAACGCCAGGTCGGATCGCCGGCGGCCGAAACCCGTGCAGGAAAGCAGTGACGAAAAAACCGCAGAGGCTGGGAGCGAAGCAGTCGGCGACCCCGATACTGCTGAAGAATCTGCGGCAGAGGCCAGCACTGAAGTGGCTGAGGCTGACGAAGTTACCGTCGCCGATGATCCCGATCGCGCAGAGGAGTCTTCTGCAAAGGCCGAGAGCGACGTAGTCGCTGATGACCCCGATACTCCAGAAGAATCCGGCAAAGAGGCCTCTGCCGGGACCACTTGACCGCTATCGAACTATTAAGGAACGGACATGGCAAAATTTCATCGTCGCAGAAAATTCTGCAAATTCACGGCCGATGGCGTCAAGGAAATCGATTACAAAGACCTGGTTACGCTGAAGGCTTATATCACTGAAACCGGGAAAATCGTTCCCAGTCGGATTACCGGTACCAAATCGCATTATCAGCGACAATTGGCCACGGCAGTAAAAAGAGCGCGTTATCTGGCTTTGCTGCCGTACACCGACCGTCACTGAGCGGGCATCGGGCGCGCAGGCGCGCCCGGCTATCGATGCGTGACATATTGATTTGGGCGCTGGCTTTTCGCTGGCGGATAGTCCTGCTGAGCACAGCCTTGGGAGTCTTGTCCGTGACCGCGCCGCTGGCGAGCGCTTTGCTGGTTCTGTGCGCGCTGGCGCAATCGCCAAGGCTGGCCATCCAGTTGGCGGGGATAGCCGCCGGAATTCTGGCCATACTGGCGATAGTCAGCGGCGAGCAGGTTTGGTCGGCGCTGGCGACATTGATCGGCTGGACGCTGGTCATCGGTATGGCGGCGCTGGTCCGGCGATTCGGTTCGCTAAACCTGGCCATACAGCTGGCCAGCCTGGTCGCCTTGTTGGGTATCGTTGTCTGGGGCCTGCTGTGGACCGACCCAGGGAGCACGTTCGAACCGCTGGTTATGGGGCTGTTGCAGCAGCTGATTAGTCAGGGGAATCTGCAGGCGGATTCTACGGTGATTCGACAAATTGCCGAGCTGATGCCGGGTATTATGATCGTGTCAATACTGGCGACGTTGCTGATCAGTCTGGCAATTGGACGCTACTGGCACGGTTTGTTGACCGGGAAGCAACAATTTGCTGCGGAGTTTCGGCAGTATCGGCTTGGCCGGATTGCCGGGTTGCTGGCAACCGCCGGTCTGGCGGCCGGTGTTCTGCTCGATGGACCCGGCGCGACCAACCTGCTGGTGGTGGCCGGGGCGGTATTTTTTGTTCAGGGTCTTGCGGTAGCGCATGCCCTGGTGAAGGAGAGCGGACTGGGATCTATGCCGCTAATGGTGCTGTACGCCGCCATGATTTTTGCAGCACAGCTGGCGATACCATTGGTATTGGCGGCCGGTCTGGTGGATAACTGGCTGGATCTGAGAGGAAAATTGATCTCACGCAATTAATTACCGGCACAGGCCGGGCTATCAATCTTATGGTGAAGTGATGGATTTAATACTGCTGGAAAAAGTCGAAAATCTGGGTGAAATTGGCGATCAGGTCAAGGTCAAATCGGGTTACGGGCGCAATTACCTGTTGCCGCAGGGCAAGGCGCTGTTGGCGACAAGCGAGAACGTCAAGCGGTTGGAGGCGTTGCGCTCGGAACTGGAAGCCAAGGCCAATGCAGAGCTGGCCGAGGCCAGTACGCGGGCCGAGAAGCTGACCGGCCTGGTGGTTACGGTGGCAAGCCGGGTTGGTCCTGAAGGCAAATTGTTTGGCTCGGTCGGACCGATCGACATTGCCGAAGCGCTTGCAGAAATGGGCCATGATGTACAGCGCAGCGAAATTCGCATGCCCGATGGTGCGATTCGCGTGGCTGGCGAACACCAGGCTATGCTGCATCTGCACTCAGACGTCAATGTAGCGATCACGATTCAGGTTGCCCCGGACGAGTCCGCGGCAGTGGTCGAGGTGGACGAAGAAGAACCCGCCGATATTGCGGCGCCCAAAGCCGCGGAAGAAACCGCAACCGAGGAATAGCCAAGGATTCGGGGGCGATTTCCAGTCGCCCGGCAAGGTGATAGAGTAGGCTCATGGTCGAGGCGGTTCAGTCACAATACCCGGGTATGCAAACTGCGGAAAGCCTGCGTTTGCCGCCTCATTCGGTGGAGGCAGAGCAGTCGATCCTCGGCGGCCTGATGTTGGACAACAGCGGGTGGGATCGTATCGCCGATCTCGTGCATAGTGGCGATTTTTACCGCCGCGACCATCAGTTGATTTTCGAAGCCATCGGTACGCTTTCCGAGAAAAGCGTACCCAGCGATGCGGTCACCGTTTCCGAGCACCTGGAAAAACGCAGCCAGCTCGACGATGCCGGTGGCTTGGCTTATATCGCGAGTCTTGCCAGGGACACGCCAAGCGCCGCCAATATCAAAGCTTATGCCGAAATCGTCCGTGAGCGTTCGATGCTGCGTGAGCTGATCCGGGTGGGCGGTGAAATTGCCGGCAGTGCGCACGCAAACGATGGCCGGGGTGCCGTCGATCTGGTCGATGAGGCCGAGCGCATGGTGTTCGAGATCGCCGAGCGAGGCCAGCGTGCAGGCAGCGGCTTTATCGGATTGAGGAAAATTCTGCCTGGTGTCATCGACCGCCTCGACGAACTGAGTCATTCCGATGGCGATATCACCGGGGTGGCGACCGGGTTTCAGAAGTTTGATGCGTTGACGGCGGGGTTGCATGGCGGTGAATTGATCATCATTGCCGGCCGGCCATCGATGGGCAAAACTACGCTGGCCATGAATATCGCGGAGAATGCCGCCATTGCCGGCAAGGTCCCGACGGCGATATTCAGCATGGAAATGTCGGCGGAGCAGTTGGCATTCCGGATGATCGGCTCGATCGGGCGGGTCAATCAAAGCAACCTGCGAACCGGAAGATTCTCCGACGAAGACTGGACCCGAATAAACTCTGCTGTGGCTTTGATGTCGCAGGCCCCGATTTTTATCGATGATACACCGGCCCTCAGTCCGACGGAAATTCGTGCCCGTTCGCGCCGCCTGAAACGGGAGCATGGCCTGGGCCTGATAGTGGTGGATTACCTGCAGCTGATGGGGATTTCCGGCACCCGGGAAAACCGCGCGACCGAGATATCGGAAATCTCGCGCGCGCTAAAAGCGCTGGCAAAAGAGCTGAATGTGCCTATCGTCGCCTTGTCGCAGCTCAACAGAGGGGTTGAGCAGCGCACTGACAAGCGGCCGGTGATGTCGGATCTGAGAGAGTCGGGCGCCATCGAACAGGATGCCGATCTTATTGCGTTCATTTATCGCGAGGAAGTGTATGACCCCGAAACGCCAAGGAAAGGTGTAGCCGATATCATCATTGCCAAGCAAAGAAACGGCCCCATTGGCGATTTTCACCTTACTTTCCTGGGCGAATACACGAGGTTCGAAAACCTCATCGCTGAGGATTATGGACTCGGCGATTATAGGTGAGCGCCGCCACGGCCCGGATCGATACCGACGCCCTTCGCCATAACCTCGGGCAAATCAGGAACCGGGCTCCAGCAAGCAAAGTCATGGCCGTGATCAAGGCCAACGCTTATGGTCACGGCATCGTGGCGATCGCGCGCGCATTGACCGATGTGGACAGCCTGGCTGTCGCGCGCATCGAGGAAGCCGTTCAGTTGCGAGTGGCCGGTATTGCTGGTCCCATCGTCGTGCTCGAAGGGGTCCGTAATGCGGACGAACTGGGGCTGGCCGGGCAACATGGGCTGCAGATAGTGGTTCATTGCCGGGAACAGATCTTGCTGATGGAGCAGAATTCCACAACTGGCGCGGATCTGTGGCTGAAACTGAATACCGGGATGAACCGGCTTGGTTTTGCCGCGGCGGATTTCAGGGAAGCCCACCGGCGACTGGTTAATTTGCCGTCGCTTGGCCGGGACCCCGGTCTGATGAGCCATTTTTCCTCGGCTGGACTTGACGAGTCAGCAACCAGCCACGATCAGCTGAAAAAGTTCCTGGAAACCACCGCGGGCCTCTCCGGGGAGCGTAGCCTGGCCAATTCGGCTGGCATCCTGAACATTCCCGCGAGCCACCTGGAGTGGGTCAGACCGGGGCTGTCTCTTTACGGGGTATCGCCAGTCGCGGGAAAAACCGGGCACGACCTGGGCCTGAGGCCGGTGATGCGTTTTTCAACCTGGCTGCTCGCCACCAGAAATCTCGCCGCCGGCGATACGGTCGGCTATGGTTGCCGGTGGCGGGCGGCCAAGCCTACCAGGCTGGGCATCGCGGCCTGCGGATATGGCGATGGTTATCCCTGGGCTTTGCCGGATGGTACGCCGCTGCGCGTCAATGGAATGAATGCCGGCCTGGCGGGCCGAGTGTCGATGGATTTGATCGCGATCGACCTGGGAGCGGACAGCGATGCGCGTATCGGTCACGAAGTGTTGCTCTGGGGAGAACCTGAATTGCCGGTGGAAGAAATCGCCGCGGCGGCACAGACCATACCGTACGAATTGCTTTGCCGGGTTTCCGAGCGCGTCAGCCGGGAGATCATGACCACCCAGGCGCCTATTCGATAAAGAATCCCATCTTTACGCCGGCCAGTTCAACAACATCATTGTCTTTCAACTGGCGAGCCTTGGGCCCGATTGACTCTTCGTTCACCTTCGGGTATCCCTTGGTTCCCGGATCCACGTTGACGATAAAGTAACCCTCGGCTCTGCGGGTAATTGCCGCCACCTGGATTCCTGGCCTGCCCAGCGTCGTCAATGCCTTGGTCAATTCCATCTCACGGCCCGCAAACTGGCCGCTGAGAACCTGGATTCTCGCTTTTGGCAAGGCGGTGGCCGGGGCAGCTTCCGGCGCCTGAGTGCTGGCGTGATCTTCACCCGGCATCGGTATCGGCTTACCGGTAACCGGCACGGCAGCGGCGACTTCGTCCACTGCGACGTTGACATTGCGAATAACATCTTCGCTCTGCGAACTCGGATGGATGACCATGGTTTTTTCGAATTCATCCTGATCGGTTTCGCTGACATCGTCATCGCTAAACTTGAGCTGGTGGTGGCCCACTGTGATTACATCGCTATTTTGCAACGCATGTTTCTTGATCAGCTTGCCGTTGACATAGGTTCCATTGGTGCTGTTCAGGTCTTCCAGGAACGAATCGTTGAGGATATTGATAATCAGCGAGTGATGGCCGCTGACTGCTGCGTTATCGATACGTACGTCATTATCCGGGAGACGGCCGATGGTGTACCGTTCCTTGCTCATGTTGTACTCGGCCAGTACTTGCCCGTCGAGGCTGAGAATCAAACGCGCCATGTTGTCCCTCGATTCCTTCCAAAAAGGCCGGTCAGGATAACCATCCCTTAATTCGATCCATCATCCCCATCTTCGCGGGGAACCAATCCATTGTATGGGCGACAATTACCGATATGTTGTCCCGCCCGCCGTTGTCGTTGCTGAGTTGGACCAATTGCTTACCCACTGTGTCAAGATTAGCACTAAACGTGCTGATAGTTAAGTGAATATCTTCGTCTTCCACCATGTCGGACAGGCCATCAGAACAGAGCACATAGTAGTCTCCGGGGAGGACTTTGGCTTCCTGCACCTCCACCTCGACCCGCGATTCGACGCCCAGCGCCCGGGTAACATAATTACGGTTGGTCGACCGCTGGGCCTCTTCCTCAGAGTAAAACCCCCGGTCAACCAGTTCCTGGAGGAGGGAGTGGTCCATGGTAATTTGCTCGAAACGCTCGTTCCTGAGCCGATAAAGCCGCGAGTCGCCCACATGAGCTATTGAGACACGATTGTCATAGAACAACGCGCTGACGATGGTTGTCCCCATGCCTTCGCACTGCGGCTGGCTCTCCGAGGTTTGGTTGATAATTTTGTTGGCGCGGGCAATCGCGTCGCGCAGAACGATCGACTGGCGCATCAGGCCCGTTTCCGAATCCACGCCGCCGCGTTCGAGAGATTCGACGCCTGCGTGCACCTGTTCCAGGATGGTTTTGACAGCGATGCCGCTGGCAACCTCGCCCGCGTTATAACCCCCCATGCCATCGGCGAGCACCAACAGGCCGATTGACATGTCGGTGCCGATTGCGTCTTCATTATGATCGCGAACCCGGCCGACATCGGTGACTGCCAAGTGCTGAATTTTTTCTTCCAGTTGCATTTGTGCCAAGCCTAGACTCCCCATTGCTCCTGGCACTCGCGCAGGGCCGCCGCCATTACCGAACCACTTTCAAAGCGCTGATCCGGATCTTTCGCCAGCGTCTTGCTGACGATATCTTCCAGGCATGCAGGCAAATCCGGCCGCAACGAACATAACGGCGCATGTTCGGCGTTGGCAATCTTGTACATCAGCCCAGTCATAGAATCCGATTGAAAAGGTAAATGCCCCGTCAGTAACTGATAAAGCGTAACACCAAGCGAAAACAAGTCCGAGTCGCCAGTCACATTTTTTCCCTCGAGCTGTTCCGGCGACATATAGGACGGAGTTCCCAGAACGATCCCGGTCTTGGTTGCATGAGAATCGGTCAGCCGGGCAATACCAAAATCAGTAATCTTCAGCTCGTCCTTGTCAGCAAGATACATGATATTGGCCGGTTTTATATCACGATGCACCACATTTTGTTGATGGGCATAATCCAGCGCGTCGGCCGCGCGCGCGATAAGCTGCATGACTTTCTCGACAGGTAGCAGATTGCCTGGCTTCACATAATTGTTCAGGTGCTCGCCCTTGAGAAACTCCATCGCGATATAGGCCAGATCGTGATCCTCGCCGACATCGTAAATAGTAACAATATCCGGGTGATTCAAACGCCCCGCGGTCTCGGCCTCGCGAAAGAATCGCTCCTTGGCGCTGGAGAGTTCCTGTTCCTCGAATTCGTCAGCCAGGGGGATTGTTTTTATCGCTACGACACGGTTTATTTTCGGGTCGCGGCCAAGGTAAACGACGCCCATAGAACCTTTGCCGATTTCCTTTTCAATCTGGTAGCGGCCGAGTACCGGTTTTTGGACGCCCGAGCCTTCGAGTAGCAGCGAAGTGTTTGAGGCGCCTCTGCCTATCCCCAGGAGCATGGTTTCTTCCAGTTTCTGCGATCGCTGCAGGCGATCACGAATATCGTTGTAGTCGATGTCACGTTCGGCCATGTGGCCATAAACAGCGCCGGCCTTGTTGAATTGCCTTTTGCGCTCGAAATCCAGCCCCAGGTTGTACAGCAGATCCATCATCGAATCGTCGAGCGGGCAACGGCGGAATTTTTCGAACGCCATGTCCAATTGCCCCTGGCCCTGGAACGCCAGGCCCAGCATCTTGTTGCTTTCTGCGCCTTCAGCGTCCGCGCGGAATCTCAGATGTTCGGTAATTCTGAAATTGCGAACCGTCATGACGAGATGACCGGTGACGAGCAGCAAGGCGGGAACCCCCAATCTTAGCCATTCCGCGTCCAGTATCAGCAAACTGTATTCGCTGGCCATCAGGATCATGACCAGCAGGAAACTGATTAACGCGGCGCTGCCTGCCCTTAGCCTCGGCAGGACCGCGCACAGATAGATCGCGATCAGGACGATGGCTGCAAACTCCATGATCCAGGCCCAGCCCGGTCTGACCACAAAATTTTGCTGCAGAATACTGGATACTGTATGCGCCAGAATCAGGATGGGCGCCGTACTGGCATCGATCGGCGTGGCCTGAAAATCCCCGATTCCCACCGCCGTCGGTCCGATCAATACGATTTTGCCCTGGAATTTGTCCGCCGGAATAACACCGGTCCATACATCGTAAAAAGAATCGACGCTGAACGCCGGCTGCGAGCCTTTATGCGGGTAAAAAAAGTTCAGCATGCTGAAGTCAGGCATGGTCCCGATGTACAGGCCGCCGAAGCTTACGTCGCCACCTGTATGCACCTGGATGTCGCTGTGGTCAAGATTCAAACTCTGCGTGGCGATGCTAAGTGCCAGTGAAGGATAGAGTTGACCAAAATAGTTGATCACCAGCGCTTCGGAGCGCAGCCGGCCGTCGCGGTCGAGATTGAGATTCAGATGACCAATGGCCATGGCTGCGTCGCCCAGTTCGGCAATAGGCGGTATCAACTTTGCCGCCGGCATGCCGCCAAGCTGACCGGCATCGCGCCCGCTACCGGATAGCGCGTGTTTACTGACATATTCCGCTGTCGGCGCATCGGGGTTGCCCAGCCACGTGCCCAGGTGAAACTCCATGGGCAGGATGACGTTGCCGGCCCGGCGGATGCTGTCTGCCAGCTTCTGGTCGTAATCGATATCCACGATGGACTGCTTGAGGCGAGCGCGCAGTGCGGCCAGGGCGATGCTCAGATCCGAACTGGCGGCAGTGGTTTGCTGCTGCGATTCGAGCTCGTCGATCAGGTTTTGCAGCTGATTGAGCTGCTCGAGGCCCGGATCGAGCTGCCGCTCGGACATCAAAATGGTGCTGGCGACCACCCGTGCCTTGGCATCGCCCAGGCGATCGATAAGGCCCGCCAAAATATCGCGGGACCACGGCCAGCGCCCGATATTTTGAATGCTGCGGTCATCGATCGCGATGACTGCGACCCGGTCGCTGGGCTCGGCCTGGGTCAGCAAAATCCCGCGGTCGTATATCGATGTTTCCAGGCCATAGAAAAACCCGGCGGCCAGCCAGTACCCGAACAGGCAGAATATGACGGTAAACCCGAGACCGGTCACCCAGTTCGCACGCCAGTTATTTCCATTTTTCCCCGGCATAGCATTCCTTGCGGCCAAGTCGCGAGCAGTATAAGCAGCTTTTTGTCGGTTTTCGACTGTCAGTGAATATTTGCCCGCATGCTAATATCGTCTTCAGGTAGCCGATACAGGGCCGGAAATGGCAAAAACACGCCTGGTATATGTTTGCAGCGCCTGTGGCGGGCAATGTCCGAAATGGGCCGGTCAGTGCCCGGATTGCGGCACCTGGAATTCACTCGACGAGGCCAAAGCAATCGCCAAAGTTTCCCGCCTGCCGGGTTATGCCGGAGAGATCGGCCTGGAGTCGCTGGCGGAGACGGCTGCCAAAGAAGAGCCGCGGATCAGCACCGGCATGAGGGAATTCGACCGGGTCCTGGGCGGTGGAGTCGTCCATGGATCGGTAACGCTGATCGGCGGCGATCCGGGGATAGGAAAATCCACGCTGCTGTTGCAAATGATGGCCAACCTGAGCGCCAGGCTGCCCTGTCTTTACGTGACCGGCGAGGAATCGGTGCGCCAGGTTGGTATGCGCGCCAGGCGCTTAGGCCTGCAGGCCAGCGAGATGAGTCTGCTGGCGGATACCAGCCTGGAAAATCTGCTCGGCCATGCTGTGCGAACCCAGCCCGGTGCGCTGGTGGTCGATTCCATACAGACGCTGGTGTCGGCAGACCTGCCGTCGGCCCCAGGCTCGGTTGCGCAGATCAGACACTGCGGCGCGCAACTTGTCCGCTATGCCAAGCAAAGCGATTGCGCCGTATTCCTGGTAGGCCACGTGACCAAGGAAGGCAACATCGCCGGACCCAGGGTGCTCGAGCACATGGTGGATGCCGTGTTGTATTTTGAAAATGAACCCGGCAGCCGGTTCCGGCTGATTCGCGCGGTAAAGAATCGCTTCGGTACAGCTAATGAACTGGGTGTTTTCGCGATGAGCGCGGATGGCTTGAAAGAGGTGCTGAATCCATCGGCGATGTTTGTCTCGCGCCACGATGACCCGGTCGCAGGCAGCGTCGTTATGGTGACCCGCGAGGGTAGCCGGCCACTGTTGCTGGAAATTCAGGTGCTGGTGGATATTTGCCAGGGGAACTATCCGCGGCGTGTCAGCGTTGGCCTGGAGCAAAATCGCCTGGCGTTGTTGCTGGCGGTTCTGCATCGGCACGCGGGCATAAATGCCAGCGATCAGGATGTTTTTGTAAACGTCGTCGGCGGTGTGCGCGTCGCTGAAACAGCGGCGGACCTGGCGATATTGCTCGCCGCCGTATCGAGTATCCATGACCGGCCGCTGCCATCCGACCTGGTCTGTTTCGGCGAGGTCGGGCTGGCCGGCGAGGTCAGGCCGGTCGCCTATGGTGAAGAAAGGCTTGCCGAGGCGGCCAAACACGGTTTCCGGCGTGCCATTGTGCCGCAAAAAAATGCGCCGAAAAAGCCGGTCAAGGGCATGGAAATCATGCCCGTCAACCGCCTTTCGCAGGCGATCAGTATGGCCTTGGGAGGACTAAGTTAACCGCCCGACCTGAAACCTCAGGAGTTTTTGCGCGGATGTATGCGCACGGTCTTGACGATGTTGTCGGTCACATTCAGGATTTCAATCGGGTAGCCGGAAAGTTTCAGACCCGTTCCCGGCTCCGGAATGGATTCAAGATAATTCACGATCAGGCCGTTCAGCGTTTTTGCGCCATCGACGGGCAGTTCCCAACCCATCGTACGGTTCAGGTCGCGTATGTTGGCGCTCCCGTTGACGACAAATGTACCGTCCCGTTGCGGGTGTACATCACGCGCCAGGTCGGCCGGGTCGCTGGTAAAATCGCCGACAATTTCTTCGAGGATGTCTTCCAGCGTGACCAGCCCCTGGATATCGCCATATTCATCGACCACCAGCGCCAGCCGCTGCTTTTCATTCTGGAAATGAAACAGTTGCCGGTTTAACGACGTCCCTTCGTGTACGAAGTACGGTTCTTTCAAGCTTCTGGCCAGTGCGTCCCGTTCAAGCCGCCCGTGTGCCAGGTCCCTGACCACTGAGCGCAAATGCACAACGCCCTGTAGATTATCCAGTTCATCGGAGAAAACCGGCAGCCTGGTGTATTGCGTGTTCTGTATCTGCTGCAGAATGTCCTCCCAGTCCTGTGCGAGATCGATGCCAACGACATCCGCGCGTGGCACCATGACATCTTCGACGGTGATGTTTTCGAGATCCAGGATACGGGTCATCATTTGTTGTCTTTTCCTGGGGATGCGTGTGCCCGGGTCGGTCAGGACCGCTCTCAGTTCTTCCTTGGTCACATGGTGCTGGTACCCGTCCTGATCGCGAATCCCGATCAGCCAGAGCAGGCCGTTGGAAATACCGCTGAGCATCCAGATAATCGGGTAAGTTATCTTGAGCAAAGGGTAATAAATGAAGGCCGCCGGATAAGCGATCTTTTCCGGGTTCCTCGCCGCGGCGGTCTTGGGCATCACCTCGGCGAAAATCAGAATGATTACCGTAAGACCCAGTGCCGCCACAGCGACGGAATGTTCTCCCCATTGACGAATAGCGATCAGCGTCGTCAGCGAGGCCGCGAGTATGTGGGTCAGGTTATTACCCAGCAGGATGAGACCAATGATGCGATCCGGCCTTTTCAGCAAAGCCTCGGCAAGCTGCGCGCCGCGATGCCCGGAGCGCGCGCGATGACGAAGCCGGTAGCGGTTGATGCTCATCAGCGCGGTCTCGGAGCTGGAAAAAAACGCTGAGAGTATAAGCAGCGCGATCAGGATTCCGATCTGGGCGCCTAAAGAGAAATCATCGCTCAACGAGTGAGCACCTCCCGTGGTTGCGACTTACCCGCATATTTCACCAGTCTGCCTCCGGTCGTCAAGATTCCGCGCTGCCGGCTCAAAAAATCCCTGCGCCCCAATGTCGATCCAGCAGCAGTTCGAGTACGATTTTGCTGCCAAAATAGGCCAGCGCGAGGATCACGAAGCCACCGAGTACCCAGCGCAATGCTGTCCTGCCGCGCCAGCCGAAGCGCCAGCGCCCGAGGGCGATCGTGCCGAACACGGCCCAGCTGAGCAAAGACAGGATGGTTTTGTGGGCCAGGTGCTGGGCGAACAGATTGTCCACGAATATCAGCCCGCTGAAGACCGCCAGGGTCAGACCGATGAAACCGATGTTGATGGCGCCGAACATCATGCCTTCCATCGTGTCCATGGCCGGGAGACGCCTTAGCCAGCCTATGGGTTTGTGGCTGCGCAGACGGTTATCCTGGATGGCGAGCAACACGGCCAGCGCGGCCGCAATGCTGAGCAGGCTGTAGGCTGCCACGGACAACAGGATATGCGCTTTTAACGGCCACCCCAGCCCGGGATTGCTGTAACCGGGTCCGCCGAGCCCGGTAAGGACTACGGCCAGGCCGCCAAGACCCACCAGCATGACCGCCAGACCCTGGTTCGCGGGTCTGATCAGAAAAACCAGGCCCATACCGGCGATCATCCAGCCTACAAATGACATGGCGGAGCCGGTGTTCAACGCCAGCCCCGGCATGGCCAGAACGACCATGTACAAAACCCAGCCATGGAGTGCCCAGCCAATGATTCCCGCAGCCACGCCGATGGCCCGGCTGGCCGGGAACTGCCCGGCAAACCGACCGCTTAGCAGCAGGACGCAGACCAGGTAAGCAATAAAGCTGGTGGCAATTATCACGGGCAACAGTTGCTTGGTTTCGGTTTGACGCGGCAAATAGTCTCACACGAGCCCGGGTATGAGAAGCGCTTGCTTGCCGGCATATGCCAGTTAAACTGCCACCCTCCAAGTGAGCAAAGCAGTGGAGTCAGGATGTTTGGCAGTCTCAGCGAACGACTCGTCCAGGCCACTCGTAACCTGAGTGGCCGCGGCCGCCTAAGTGAAGATAATATCAAGGACAGCCTGCGCCAGCTCAGGATGGCCCTGCTGGAAGCCGATGTCGCGTTACCGGTGGTGCGGGATTTCGTAGCGCAGGTAAAAGAACGTGCCATCGGCGAGGAAGTCAGTCGCAGCCTGAGTCCGGGCCAGGCGCTGGTCAAGATAATCCACGCCGAACTGGTCAGCATGATGGGTCCGCAAGATGCGGTGCTGAATCTCCAGTGCCAGCCGCCCGCTGTGGTGCTGCTGGCGGGCTTGCAGGGCGCAGGCAAGACGACGACTGCGGCCAAACTCGCCTTGCGTCTGCAGGAGCGTGACGGGCGCAAAGTCATGCTGGCCAGCACCGATATTTACCGTCCCGCTGCCGTTTTGCAGCTCGAAAAACTGGCGCACGAGACCGGCGCGGGATTTTTCCCCGTGGTGGCCGAGCAGGATCCTCGGGAGATTGCGCTGCAAGCGCTGGCCGCAGCGCGCGTTGGCCAATATGACGTGCTGTTGCTGGACACAGCGGGGCGATCGCATATCGACCAGGACATGATGGAAGAATTGCGGGCAATCCACCAGGCGGTTACACCGGCGGAGACTTTGTTCGTTATCGATGCCATGGCCGGTCAGGACGCGATCAATGCCGCACGCGCTTTTTCGGAAACTGTGCCGCTGACTGGCGTAGTGCTGAGCAAAACCGATGGCGATGCCCGTGGCGGCGCTGCATTGTCGGTCCGTGTAGTGACCGGTGCGCCGATCAAGTTTCTTGGTACCGGTGAGAAAACCGACGCGCTGGAAGCGTTTCACCCGGATCGGGTTGCCTCGCGAATACTCGGGATGGGCGATGTGCTGAGCCTGGTCGAGGAAGTCGAGCAAAAGCTCGACCGCAAAAAATCCGAGAAATTGGCCCGGAAACTGCGCAAAGGACGGGATTTCGATTTGGCGGACCTGCGCAGCCAGCTCGAACAAATGCTCGATATGGGCGGCCTGGGCGCTTTGCTTGAAAAATTGCCGGCGGCATGGGGTTGCCTCAGAGGCTCGCCGGGGACGCCGATGAGGGCATGATCCGTCGCCAGATCGCTATCATCGATTCCATGACGCCGGCCGAAAGGCGTTTTCCCAAGACCATCAACGGATCTAGGAGACGGCGGATTGCCGCCGGATCGGGGACCGAGGTCCAGACCGTCAACCGCCTGCTAAAACAGCAGCTGCAAATGCAGAAAATGATGAAACGAATGAAAAAAGGCGGTGTGGGTCAACTTTTTCAGGGGATGGGCGGGCCATCTGGCCCGTTTGGCGGGCGTCAATAATATCCGAAATACGATGCTCAAAAAGCCAGGAAATGCTTCACTTTCCGTCGAAATGCGGTAAAATTCGGCGTTTGACTTTGGCCGCCTTCAGGTAGTCGAGGGGTTTGCCGTGTCCGGGTGCCCGAAATGGCATGCTCGGCGGCAGAGCCCGTGCCAGGCGGCTTTTATTATGCAGAGGACCAGCCTTTATGGTGACTATACGTCTTTCCAGGGGAGGAGCGAAAAAGCGGCCTTTCTACCACATCGTCGTGACCGACAGCCGTAACCGGCGCGATGGCCGTTACATCGAACGATTAGGATTCTTCAATCCGGTTGCAACCGGTGGCGAAGAGAAGTTGCGCATCGACGTAGCACGGGTAGAGCACTGGGTTGGCCAAGGCGCCAGGCCGTCCGATCGGGTCAGCGCCTTACTCAAGAATTACCAGGCTGAGTCTGCGTAAGGACGGTCGTCGTGGCGGGCAATGACGCGCGTCGGGTGGAGCTTGGCAGAATTGTCGGACACTTCGGTGTACAAGGCTGGGTCAGGGTAAAGTCTTATACCCGGCCTGTTGAGAATATCCTGGCATATCGACAGTGGCGGCTGGCGGACGAGAAAGATAGCGTGGACGTTCGCCTGATGGAGGGGCGACCCCATGGCCGGGGACTGGTTGCAAGGCTGCAGCATTTTGACAGTCGCGACCTTGCGAACGAACTGATCGGGAAAACCGTTTCGGTGGCTCGCAGTGAGTTGCCGGCGCAGGACAGCGGCAGCTACTACTGGATGGATCTCGAGGGGCTCGAAGTGGTCACCGAGAGCGGGCAAATTCTGGGCAAGGTTGATTATTTGCTAGAGACCGGCGCAAATGATGTGCTGGTGGTTGCCGGGGATGTCGAGCGGCTGGTGCCGTTTGTCGTTGGAGAATATATCAAGGCGGTGGACCTGGATGCTGGTGTGATCACCGTAGACTGGGATCCGGAATTTTGAGGTGACCCATGCATATCCATATCGTCACTTTGTTTCCGGAACTGATCAGCGGTGCGTTGGGCTACGGCGTACTCGGACGCGCGATTGAAAGGGAACTGCTTGAGGTTGCGGTGAGCAACCCCAGGGACCTGGCGGAAGACCGGCATGCGACGGTCGACGACCGGCCATATGGCGGCGGACCCGGCATGGTGCTCAAGGTGGAGCCGACCAGGACCTGTCTGCGCCAAGCCAGGGCTGTGCTGCCGGATGGCAGCCGGAGCATTTATTTGAGCGCCCAGGGGGCGCCGCTGGATCATGCGAAAGTGCGTGAACTGGCAAAGTTGCCGGGGCTTTTGTTGCTGGCTGGCCGCTATGAGGGCGTAGACGAGCGGTTGGTTGAGGGCGAGATCGACGAGGAACTGTCCATTGGTGATTACGTAGTCAGTGGCGGGGAATTTCCGGCGCTGGTGGTAATGGACGCGGTTGCCAGGCTGCTGCCCGGCGTTCTGGGTGACGAGTTGTCAGCCGAACAGGATAGTTTTGTCGATGGCCTGCTCGATTGTCCGCATTACACGCGGCCGGAAACAGTAAACGCCGAAAGCGTGCCCGATGTTTTGTTGTCGGGTAATCATCAGGAAATCAGGCGCTGGCGCCGCAAGCAGGCGCTGGGCCGGACCTGGATGCGGAGACCCGACCTGATCGAAAAACTGATATTGTCGGATGAACAACAGGAACTGCTGAGCGAGTTCGTGGCCGAGCAGAAGACCCGGCCGGCTAATGGCTGAGACAATTTATTTTTGCATGTAAAAGGATTGCCCGCGGGCAGGTGACAGCGATGAGTAAAATTATAGAAGCATTGGAAAAGGAACAAATGAATCGCGAACTTCCGGAATTTAATCCCGGTGATACAGTCGTGGTCCAGGTCAAGGTAAAAGAAGGCAGCCGGGAGCGCTTGCAGGCTTATGAGGGGGTTGTGATCGCCAAGAAAAACCGCGGTCTTAATTCGTCCTTTACCGTGCGCAAGATTTCTCACGGCGAGGGAGTGGAGCGAGTGTTTCAGACCTACAGTCCCACGGTGGCTTCAGTCACCGTAAAACGCCGAGGCGATGTGCGCCGGGCCAAGCTGTACTATCTGCGTGACCGTACCGGTAAGGCCGCGAGAATCAAGGAAAAAATCTGACGCCGTAGGCCCGTTGGCTAATCAGCTATAATCAGGGCGGCTGCAATGCAGTCGCTCTTTTTTGCATTCCAAACCAGGGAATCCAGCGGGAGAAGCACCTGAATCATGATGCACATGAAAAATAGCGCCAGGACGATTGTGCTGATCGGTGTTTTTATCATGGCGGCGGGTTGTTCTGCGATTATTGCCGGGGCGACCAGTTCGATGGCCGATAGTCTTGCGGATGCCATCATCAATCAGTCAGACCCGGAAACGGTGCGCCAGGGTGCGCCCGCTTTGTTGTTGATGATGGATGGCTTTATCGGCAACTCACCGAAGAACGGTTCCTTGTTACAAGGCGCTGCCAAACTGTATGCAGTTTACGGCGCTGTTTTTGTCGACGATCCGGACCGGGCAAAACGCCTGACCGGGCGCGGGTTTGATTACGGAAGACGTGCTCTTTGTGTGCAGCAGGAAAGCGCCTGCGACATGCATGAATTCGCATACGACGAATTTGTCATCGGCCTCAATCGGCTGAAGGCCGGTGATACGCCGGCGCTGTTTGCCTATACAGTGAGTTGGCTGGCCTATATCAGGACGCATAGCAGCAACTGGGGCTCGGTCGCCGACCTGCCCAAGGTGGAAGCGAGTCTCGAGCGCCTCCAGGTGCTCGATGAGACTTACGAAAGCGCCGCGGTCCACCAGTACCTGGGGATACTCAACACGCTCAGACCGGCCGCCCTTGGCGGTGCGCCGGAACTCGGGCGCCGCCACTTCGAGCGGGCAGTTGAAATTACCCAAGGCCGGGATCTGAGCATCAAGCTCGAATACGCACGCAGTTACGCAAGGCTGGTTTATGATCGTGAACTGCATGACCGGCTGCTTGTCCAAGTTGTCGAGGCCAACCCGGAGGTTCCCGGGTTTACCCTGTTCAACACGCTGGCCCAGACAGAAGCCCGTTCTTTACTCGAATCCGCCGATGACTATTTCTGACCGACCTGCAGTTCAGGAGTATCCATGATTAAATTTCTCAGGCTTTTAATACTGCCTGTACTCGCTCTGATTTCTTTCCAGGTACACGGTGTGCAACTGAAAATTGCGACCTTGACCCCTGAAGGTTCCGGCTGGATGGAGTCCATGCGGGCAGGGGCGAAGGAAATCAAGGAGCGCACCGAAGGACGGGTCATCGTCAAGCTGTATGGTGGCGGTACCCAGGGTAGCGACAAGACAGTGTTGCGAAAAATGCGCGCCGGCCAGTTGCAGGGGGCAACATTTACCGGTAGCGGGCTGGCCGACCGGTTTTCCACTATCCAGCTTTATTCGATGCCGATGGTATTCAAGTCGCTGGATGAAGTTGATTATGTTCGCGAGCGCATGGATGCCAAATTGATGGAAGGCATGAAATCCGCGGGGCTGATCTCGTTTGGTATCGTCGAAGGCGGGTTTGCGCGAATGATGTCGAATTTCCCAGTCCGTAGTCCAGACGACCTGTCCGGCAAAAAGGTCTGGGTGCCGGAAGGCGATATTACCAGTTACGGCGCGATGAAAGCGATGGGTCTGTCACCGGTTGCTCTGCCGTTGACCGATGTCATGATCGGGCTGCAGACTGGCCTGATCGAAGTGGTGACGAACTCGGCGGTCGGCGCAATTGTTTTGCAATGGCATACGCGGGTGAAGTATGTCATGGAATTACCATTGGTATATGTCATTGGTTTCCTGGTCATTGAGGAAAAGGCGTTCAATCGCCTGACGCCTGGTGATCAGGCCATTGTCAGTGAGGTAATGGGACGCATCTACAAGGATTTCGACAGGCTCAACCGGGTTGATGACGAAGACGCCTCGCGAGCATTGCTCGAGCAGGGGATTATTGCGATCGAGCCGTACCAGGACCACATCGACGAATGGCGGCGAAAGGTCATGGAGAGTAATCGGGAACTGGCTGAGCAAGGCGAAGTGGATGTGAATCTTTACGACGAGATGATCGCTCACATTGAGGAATATCGTGCGGCGAAACAGTCTGCGGCATCGTCGCAATCGGTCACCGCCGACGCGGGCGTGGACAGGTGACAAAACCTTCCTTGCTGAAAAGTCTGGCTAAGTGGGGGCAACGGCTTGAAACCGGGCTGCTGGTCTTGTTCCTGTCAGCGTTGATTTTACTTGCGGCCGCGCAGATTTTCATGAGAAACGTTCTGGATATCGGAATTCCAACCGGCGACGAACTTTTGCGTAACCTGGTTTTGTGGCTTGCCATACTTGGCGGTTTGGCTGCCAGTCGCGAAGAGCGCCATATTTCGATCGATGTGATTACGCGTTTTCTTTCTCCAATGCTGGCATCGGCGGCAATGCTGGTGGTCAGCATTTTTGTCGCCGGGGTTTGCGGGTTTATCGCCCAGGCTTCTTTTGTGCTGGTGAAGGATGCGTATGATTACCACGATACCGTACTCGGCGGCCAGCCGGCCTGGATTGTCCAGCTGATTTTGCCTGTTGGCTTTGCCTTGATGAGTTGGCGCTACCTGACGCATAGCTTGCGTTACGCGAGAATCCTGTTTACGGGGGTGAGACCAGATGCTACTGGTTAGCCTGATTTTGATCGCGCTGGCGTTATTGGGGGCGCCTTTGTTTGCGATTATCGGCGCCAGCGCCATGTGGGGTTTTCTGCAGTCTGAAATTCCGCAGAGCGTGATGGGTATTGAAATCTATCGTATCGCCGAAATGCCGATCCTGCTGGCGATCCCGCTGTTCACCTTTGCCGGCTACCTGCTTAGTGAAAGCAAGGCGCCGTTGCGGCTGGTGCGGCTGTCGAACGCGCTGCTGGGCTGGATGCCTGGCGGCCTGGCCGTTGTCTGCCTGGCAACCTGCGCCTTGTTTACCGCATTTACCGGCGCCTCGGGCGTCACAATTATTGCACTCGGCGCGCTCTTGTACCCCGCTTTGATGCAAGGAGGGTACCGGGAACGGTTCAGTCTTGGCCTGGTCACTTCCTCGGGAAGCCTTGGCCTGCTGTTTGCTCCGTCATTGCCTCTTATTCTGTATGGCGTGGTGGCGCAGGTTTCCATCGATGATCTGTTCAGGGCCGGCGCCACACCGGGCGTGTTGATGGTTATCATGTTGTCAGGCTGGTGCCTTTGGGTCAATCGCAAAAACCGGCGGTCGCTGGAGGATTTTTCGTGGGCTGAAGTTCGACAGGCGCTGCGCGCCGCAGCCTGGGAAATTCCGCTGCCGATCGTGGTGCTCGGTGGAATATACAGCGGCTACTTTGCTGTTTCCGAAGCCGCAGCGGTAACGGCTTTGTATGTCTTTTTTATCGATGTGGTGGTTCTTCGCGAGGTCAGATTCGGCGATCTTCCGCGAATCATGAGAGAGTCCATGGTCCTGGTCGGCGGTATATTTCTGATTCTTGGCGTGTCTTTGGCGTCGACGACGCTAATGATAGACGCGGAGGTGCCCCAGAAACTCCTGTCCGCGATCAGTTCGTACGTAACAGGACAACTGAGCTTCCTGATTCTTTTACTCGTATTCCTGCTGGTTCTGGGAGCGTTTCTGGATATCTTTTCGGCATTGGTGCTGATTGTTCCGTTGTTGCTGCCGGTGGCCGAGAGTTACGGGGTAAACCCGCTGCACCTGGGCATCGTTTTCCTGGCTACGATGCAGCTTGGTTACCTGACTCCGCCGGTCGGTCTGAATCTGTTCATTGCCAGCTACCGGTTTGACAAGCCGATTACCAGTGTCTATATGGCGACCATTCCATTCTTTCTGATCTTGCTGCTCAGTGTGCTGGTAATTACTTTTGTCCCGCAGTTATCATTGTGGCTGGTTCCTGATTGACTGTGCGGGTATTGCGTGGGTTCTGAATTATGTCACGGTGTATAGCATGATTATTTTTAAGACGATTGGCCGCTTGGTCCGCTTCCTGTTGAGCACTCTCGATGGCGTGCGGCGGGTGCTGCATTTTATTTTGCTGTTGCTGGTTTTCTCATTGATCATCGTGGGTCTTGCGGGCGATATAAAAACGGTGCCTGAGTCCGCTGCACTGAGAATCGCGCCATTCGGCAATATCGTCGAGCAGTACCAGGGTGACGCTGTGGACCGTGCGCTGGACGAAATACTGGGCGAAGCGGAACCGCAGGCGCTGTTGCATCACTTGGTCGAATCTTTGGAAAAAGCGGCGGATGATCCACGAATTTCATCGGTTGTACTGCAGTTGAATCGAATGGGCGGCGCAGGCCTGAGCAATCTGCAGACTATAGGCAGGGCGATAGACAAATTCAGGGAAAGCGGCAAGCCGGTCATCGCCATCGGCGACTACTATTCTCAGGGTCAATATTACCTGGCATCGCGTGCCGATGAAATCTACATGCACCGGCTGGGTGGCGTGTTTATCGATGGTTTTGGCTATTACCGCCTGTACATGAAAGAGGCGCTCGATAAGCTGAAGTTCAATATGCACGTGTTCCGTGCGGGCAAATATAAATCCTATGGCGCGCCGTACGAACGAGACGACATGTCGGCCGAGGAAAAGGAAGAAAGCACCGAGTGGCTCGGCGATCTCTGGAGTGCATATCAACGGGATGTGACCGCGGCTCGCGATCTGGATGCGGAAGCCGTGTCCGACTACGCCAATAATTTTGTCGTCGAGCTGCGCGTCGAACAGGGAAACATGGCCGAGGTCGCGGTAAATTCCGGTCTGGTTGACGAATTGCTGAGCCACGAAGAAATGATGGGCAGACTCGCCGACATTGCCGGCAGCAATGGTGATGACTACAAGCCATATAGCTATATCAATTACGACGATTATGTTGCGGCGTTGAAAGCCGAAAAGGCGCTGATCCCTGACAGCAAGGACAAGATCGGGGTCATCGTCGCGGCCGGTAGTATTTTCAATGGCCGGCAACCGCCCGGCAAAATTGGCGCAGATTCACTCGGTCGCCTGATCCGGGATGCGCGTGAAGACGACAGCATCAAGGCTGTCGTGTTGCGTATCGACAGCCCGGGCGGAAGCACTTTCGCATCCGAGGTGATTTTCCAGGAGCTGGTTGCCTTGCGTGACGCGGGTAAGCCCCTGGTGGTTTCCATGGGGGATGTCGCCGCTTCCGGTGGGTACTGGATCGCCTTGTCCGCGGATAAAATATGGGCCAACCCGACGACCATCACCGGGTCCATCGGCGTAATCGCGATGTTTCCGAGTTTCGAGGGCAGTCTGAGCGCGCTGGGACTGAATATGGATGGCATTGGCACAACTTCGCTGAGCGGTCAGTTTAACCCGGCCATCGGTCTGGGCGAGGACGGCAGCGACCTGATTCAGCTTACGGTCGATTTCAGTTATCGCGAATTCCTGCAAAAAGTTTCGGAAAATCGGGACATGAGCATAAGCGAAGCCAATGAGCTGGCGCAGGGCAGGGTCTGGAGCGGTATCGACGCCTACAACCTGGGGCTGGTCGACGAACTCGGCGATCTGGCGCAGGCGCTGGATTCAGCAGCCGAACTGGCGGGTCTCGAAGAGTACTCGGTGCAATACATCGAACGCGAACTTAGTTTCGAGGAATCGCTGGTGCTGAGACTTTATGGCGCGGCGCAGGCTGTCGTGCCGGCTCGCGCCGGTTCACGCGGATGGAGCGAACCGTTTAAGCAAGTCGCGGCCGCGGTTCAGAAAAATTTCGAGAGCCTGGCCAGTTTCAACGACCCGCGCGGCATGTACTACTACTGTTTCTGCGAAAAGCAGTGACGGAAACAGGCCTGGCGGGCTCAATTCAAACTTTTGCTTTTCCAGTATTTTGTGCCGGTAATATCCGCCGTTAGCATCAGGCCGACATCGGTAATCGTGTAAATAGCCATGCCATGGCTGAATGTCGTTTCGGCGCTGGCGCCTTTGACACCCGCAACCGCGCTGGCGGATGCGTCGGCCGTCCAGCCGTATTCCACGAAATCATCAAAAACCTTTTTGCTCTCAAACAGGAAAACAACCTGGTATTTGTGAGCGCCCAGCCCCAGGTTGATACCGCCGAGACCCATATTCATATAGGATTTTTCTCCGCTGGCTCTGGTGACCGCCACGCCCGTGCCGCCGCCGCCGGTAATGATTAATGACACTTTGACATTGCTAAACACCGCGTAGGCGTAACTTTCGTCATAAAGCCGTTTGGCGCCGCTGCTTTCCTTAAACAGTTTCTCCAGCGTTGTCGATGCCATCGCGTCAATTTCCGCCCGCTTGTCGGCAATTTTCTGGGGATCGCTGGTGCTTGCGCAAGCGGCCAAAGATAACAAAGCGATACTGAGAATTAACTTTTTCATTGCAGAATCCTGTTTGGTTTTTGCCAGTCGAATATTAAGTGAATGCCGGTCGCAAAACCTGCGACTAATGCTCATTATGGATAATCTGCTTGCTCAGCGCATATGGCGCTGTTTGGCGACAATGCCGGGGGCAGAGGGTTCTCCTTAGATATCATCCAGTTAACCGAAACAATGAGTTTCAAACCTTAACCCGGATGCTGCGCGTAGCCCTTTTCCTTCCGCTGCAGGATTCAGGCCAGCCAATCCAGGATGACCTTGCCGGATTGCCCGGAACGCATGATGTCGAATCCCTCCTGATACTCACTGACCGGAAAATGGTGGGTGATCACGGGGCTGATATCCAGACCGCTTTGCAGCATGCTGGTCATTTTGTACCAGGTCTCAAACATCTCGCGCCCATAAATTCCTTTGATCTCGAGCCCTTTGAAAATAATTTGTTTCCAATCGATAGCCGTATCTTCCGGCTGCAGGCCCAGCAGCGCGACTTTGCCGCCGTGGTGCATGGTTCGCAGCAAGTCACGAAGCGCCATCGGGTTGCCGGACATTTCCAGGCCGACATCGAAGCCTTCGGTCATTCCCAGTGCGTCCATCACCTCGTCGAGCGAACCATCGGCCACGTTATGCGCAACGCTTGCGCCCATCTTGCGGGCGAGATCCAGGCGATAGCCGTTGATGTCGGTGATAACCACATGGCGCGCGCCTGCATGGCGGGCGATTGCGACGGCCATGACGCCGATCGGTCCGGCGCCGGTGATCAGTACGTCCTCACCGACCAGGTCGAACGACAGGGCAGTGTGCGTGGCGTTACCCAGCGGATCCAGGATCGAGGCGATTTCGTCACCGATCGAGTCTGGCACCTTGAAAACATTTTGTGCGGGGATGCATAGGAATTCGGCGAAACAGCCGGGACGATCAACGCCCACACCCTTGCTGTTCCTGCACAGATGACGACGCCCGGCGCGGCAGTTACGGCAATATCCACAGGTGATGTGTCCTTCACCGGAGACCCGGTCTCCCGCCTGGCAACCCTCGACCTCGCTGCCGGTTTCCACGATTTCGCCGACAAATTCATGGCCGACGTGCATGGGGACCGGAATCGTCTGCCTGGCCCAGTCATCCCAGTTGTAAATGTGGATGTCGGTGCCGCAGATTGCAGTCTTGCTGATTTTGATCAAGACATCGTTGTGTCCCAGCGCGGGCGTCTCGACTTCATCCATCCAGATGCCGGGTTCGGATTTCTTTTTAACCAGTGCCTTCATGGTTTTTCCTCAGGAAATGATGCCCAATTCACGACCCACTTTGCCAAATGCGGCGATGGCCCGATCCAGGTGCGCTGTTTCATGGCCTGCCGACATCTGGGTCCTGATCCTGGCTTTGCCTTTCGGGACCACGGGGAATGAAAAACCGATGACATAAATACCTTCGTCGAGCATCAGGTCGGCCATCCGGCCGGCAAGTTTGGCGTCGCCCAGCATCACCGGAATAATGGGATGTTCTCCCGGGACCAGGTCGAAACCCAGCGCGCTCATTTGTTCCCTGAAATAAGCAGCGTTCTTGTGTAGTTTATCGCGCAGACTGGCATCCGTCTCCAGCAAATCCAGTACCTTGATAGATACTGCCGCGACCACCGGCGCGATGGCGTTGGAGAAGAGATAAGGCCGCGAACGCTGGCGCAGCCAGCCGACCACTTCCTTGCTGGCCGCCGTGTAACCGCCGGCGGCGCCACCGAGGGCCTTGCCCAGGGTCCCGGTCAGTATATCGACGCGGCCCATCACATCACGGTACTCATGGGTTCCACGGCCTTGCTGCCCCATAAAACCGGTGGCATGCGCGTCATCGACCATGACCATCGCGCCATATCGGTCCGCCAGGTCGCAAATGTCTTTTAGCCGGGCGATGACTCCGTCCATCGAAAAAACACCATCGCTCACAATCAGCTTTACGCGGGCATTCTTGGCGGCCTTGAGCTGACGTTCGAGATCGTTCATATCGTTGTTGCGGTAGCGAAAACGCTGCGCCTTGCAAAGCCGTACGCCGTCGATGATGCTGGCATGATTGAGTTCATCGCTGATGATCGCGTCATTGTTATCGAGCAAGGTTTCAAACAGGCCGCCATTGGCGTCAAAACACGAGGGGTAGAGGAGCGTTTCCTCGGTCCCCAGGAATCCGCTGATGCGCTCCTCGAGTTCTTTGTGCACGCTTTGCGTGCCGCAGATAAAACGCACGGATGCCATGCCATAGCCATAGCGATCGAGCGCCGCGTGCGCCGCCTCGATCAAGTCCGGATGGTTCGCCAGGCCGAGATAATTGTTGGCGCAGAAGTTAACGACCTCGCTGCCATCGGCGATTTCGATGTCGGCTTGTTGCGGCGAACGAATTACGCGTTCGGTTTTGAATAGCCCCGCTACTTTGAGTTCTTCGGTGTTTTTGCTCAAGCGGTTTAAAAAAGCCTGGTCCACGTCATCGCTCCTGGCGGCAAACAGTGGCGGATTATAGCAGTACAATAACGCCGCTTAGGGCTTCGATGAGCTGCGTATGGAAAAACCAAGACTCGATAAATGGTTGTGGCAGGCGCGGCTGTTCAAGACTCGCGTGCTGGCGGCCCGTGAGATTCGTGCCGGCCACGTGCGGGTCAACGGTGGCCGGGTCAAGCCATCGCGGTCGCTGGAGCAGAATGACCTGCTGGCGATCAGGCGCGAAGGTTATATACAGCAATTGAGGATCGTCGATTTTGCTGAGCGCCGGGGTCCGCCTAAAGAGGCGGCGATGTTGTACGAGGAAACCAGGGAAACTGAAACGGCGAGGCTGGATGCGGCTGCCAGGCACAAGGCCGGTACGGCGCGGGCACCGGCGCCCGCCGGAAGACCGGACAAACGGCAAAGACGGAACATCCGCAAATCGCTGGGCAAGGGTTAACCCGCTGGCGAGCAATAGTTTCGATTTCACCCCCGGAGATTGGTGCTTTGCCGGTGGTTCCAGTAGTAAAATCCGCTTCCGCGTTCATCGTTGAGAGTAGGCCATGCAGACCTCCACAAAAGGGGAAAACCAAAGCGGCGGATTTATTTTTTCCGACCTGGATGTACCGGTGTCCGCCGTCGGTCGTGCCATCAATGCTTTTTATCTCGCCGACGAAAGCGAAATCGTTCGTGGTCTTCTGGAGCGCGCACGACTGACAGACGAGCAGACGGAAGAGGTCAGCCGCCATGCAACCCGCCTGGTGGAAGCGGTCCGTCGCAACCGGAAGAAGAAAGGGGGCCTGGACGCCTTCTTGAAGAAATACGACTTGTCCTCACAAGAAGGCGTGGTGTTGATGTGCCTGGCCGAGGCGCTGCTGCGAATTCCCGATGCCGATACCGCGGATCGCCTGATTGCCGACAAGATTTCGGCGGGCAACTGGAAAGTTCACCTCGGTACCAGCGACTCCGTATTCGTCAACGCATCGACCTGGGGCCTGATGCTGACCGGCCATATCATCAAACCGGACCGGGCAGCGCTGGAAAATCCCGCGGGATATCTGGCGCGCATCGCCGGCCGCCTGGGCGAGCCGGTGATCAGGACAGCCATGCGCCAGGCAATGCGCATCATGGGCCATCAGTTTGTCATGGGGCGCAATATACGCGCGGCGCTGAAGCGATCGGTCAGCGGCGAAAACCAGGCCTACCGGCACTCCTTTGACATGCTGGGCGAGGCGGCGCTGAGCAAAGCAGATGCCTTGTGCTATTTCGAGGCCTACAGCCAGGGCATCAGGGAGATTGGAGACAGCCTGGCCAAAGGCACGGGTATAAAAGAAGCGCCGGGCATATCGGTCAAGTTGTCGGCGCTGTTTCCGCGCTACGAGTTTGGCCAGCGCACGCGTGTGCTGAATGAACTGACGCCCAGGCTATTGGCGTTGGCCGAGCAGGCTAAAGCTGCGCAGATTGCGTTGACCATCGATGCCGAGGAAGCGGATCGACTGGAAATATCCATGGAGGTGTTTGCGGCGGTTTACCGTTCATCGGCGCTGGCTGGCTGGGAAGGCTTCGGCCTGGCATTGCAATCGTATCAAAAACGCGCGCGTGCGCAGATCGAATGGCTGATCAGCCTGGCCGGGGAATGCGGCAGAATGATCCCGGTGCGGCTGGTCAAGGGCGCGTACTGGGATACCGAGATCAAACTGGCGCAGGAGAACGGTCTGGCCGGCTACCCGGTGTACACCCGCAAACCGAACACCGATGTATCGTACCTGGCCTGTGCCCGTGACCTGCTGGCGGCCAGGGACGTGATCTACCCGCAATTTGCCAGCCATAACGCGCACACGGTGGCCAGCATCGTGCTGATGGCCGATACGAACGGCGCTGGAAAATCTGCCGATAGTTTCGAGTTTCAGCGGCTGCACGGCATGGGCGAAGAGTTGTATGACGAGGTGGTCGGCGAGGACACGCTGAATGTGGCTTGCCGGGTCTATGCGCCGGTGGGGAAACATGAAGACCTGCTGCCGTACCTGGTCCGCCGTCTGCTCGAAAATGGCGCCAACAGTTCCTTCGTCAACCGCATCGTCGATGAAAAAGAGCCGATCTCGGCAATCGTCGCCGACCCGGTACTCGAGGTCGGGCGCCTTGCATCCATCCCCCATACAAAAATCCCGTTGCCGAGTGGTCTGTACGGGTCGGAGCGGGAAAATTCGGCAGGCGTCAATTTTTCCGATCACGCGGAGCTCGAGGCGCTGGCTGCACAAATGGTCACGGCGGCGGGCCGCGACTGGCAAGCCGGCCCGGTCATTGGTGGTAAGCGTATGGCCGGTGACAAACACGAGGTTTTTTATCCGGCGGACAATAAACAACGAGTCGGGCAAGTCGAGTATGCCGGCGCCGACCAGGTCGTATCGGCAGTGGATGCTGCGAGCGAAGCTTACCCGGGCTGGGATTGGACACCCGCCGGCGAGCGCGCCGAATGCCTGGACCGCGCCGCGGATCTGTACGCAGCCAACGCCGGCGAACTCCTCGCCATGTGCGTCCGTGAAGCCGGCAAGAGTGTGCCGGACAGCGTTGCCGAACTGCGCGAGGCAATCGATTTTCTGCGCTACTATGCCGCCTGCGCCAGGCGCGATTTTTCCGAGGCCATGCTCTTGCCAGGGCCGACCGGCGAGAGTAACCATCTGTTGCTGAATGGGCGCGGTGTCTTTGTCTGCATCAGTCCCTGGAATTTTCCGCTGGCAATTTTTACCGGTCAGGTGGCTGCTGCGCTGGCTGCCGGAAACACGGTGCTCGCCAAGCCGGCGGCGCAGACTTCGCTGGTCGCGAGCAAGGCAGTGGAGTTGCTGCACGAGGCCGGTATACCCGGCAATGTCCTGCACTTTTTACCTGGCGCAGGCGCTGTCATCGGCGCGGCAGCGGTGGCCGACCCACGGGTCGCCGGGGTCGCCTTTACAGGTTCCATGGCAACGGCGCAAAGAATCAATCGCAGCCTGGCCGGGCGTGACGGGCCGATCGCCGTTTTGATCGCCGAAACCGGCGGTCAGAACACGATGATCGTGGACAGTTCGGCTCTGCCCGAACAAGTGGTCAAGGACGTCGTGCAATCCGCGTTCAACAGCGCCGGACAGCGGTGTTCCGCACTGCGGGTGCTTTGCCTGCAGGAAGAAATAGCGCCGCGCGTCATCGAGTTGCTAGCCGGTTACATGGCGGAACTGACCATCGGCGATCCTGCGCTGTTGTCCACCGATATCGGTCCGGTCATCGACCAAGACGCGCAGCGAATGCTCAACGATCACATCGACAAAATCAGCGAGCTGGGCAAGGTGGTGGCCCGCATCGAAATTCCCGCAGGCCTGGGCGACGGGTCCTACGTGACGCCGCTGGCGGTGGAAATTCCGGCTATCGATGCGCTCGACAAGGAAGTGTTCGGGCCGGTCTTGCACATCGTGCGCTACAAGGCAGCCGAACTCGATCAGATGATCGCTGCCATCAACCAGACCGGTTTTGGTCTGACCCTGGGCGTGCATAGCCGCATCGATGGCGCAGCCAGGCATATAGCCCGCGTCGCCAACGTCGGCAATGTCTATGTCAATCGCAACATGGTTGGCGCGGTGGTCGGCGTCCAGCCATTTGGCGGTTGCGGTTTATCCGGCACCGGTCCGAAAGCGGGCGGGCCGTTCTACCTGCACCGTTTTGCCAGCGAAAAGACCATCACGATCAACACTGCGGCCGTCGGCGGCAACGCCAGCCTGCTGTCGCTGGAAACGGACTGACGTATAGTCGAAAGTCATGAGCATCAGCATTTTCGATATCCTCAAGGTCGGCATCGGGCCGTCCAGTTCGCACACCATGGGCCCGATGAATGCGGCGCGGCAGTTTGCCCTCGATCTGGAAGAGCAGGGCCTGCTCGGCGATGTCGATCGCGTTGCCTGCCAGTTGTATGGATCGCTGGCGGCGACCGGCAAGGGGCATTGCACCGACCGCGCGCTGATGCTCGGTCTAGAGGGAGAGCAACCGCATCGTGTCGATCCCGACCGCGTAGAAGCAACCCTGGCCAGGATCAGCGCCGATGGCTGTCTGAACATACTTGGCAAACACCCGGCGAAGTTCGACCAGGCGCTGGATTTGCTTTTTCATCACGACCAGGTGTTGCCATTGCATACCAATGGCATGCGCTTCAGTGCGCTGGACGCGAAGGGCGAGACACTGCTGGTTGAAGAGTTTTATTCGATCGGCGGTGGTTTTGTCATGGACGAGCATGGCCAATCGCCGGCAACTGCCAACCGGCAGGCTGTCGACATTCCCTATGATTTTGAAAACGCCGAAGAATTGCTGCAAATGGCCAGCGACAACGGCCTGAAGCTGCCTGAACTGATACTGGCGAACGAGACCGCCGAGCGCTCCGAGGAGCAAGTCCGCGGGCGATTGCTGGAGATCTGGTCGGTCATGGATGCCTGTATCGAGCGCGGTTTGCAAAGCGAGGGGATATTGCCCGGTATTCTGAAGGTTCCGCGCCGCGCGGCAAAGCTTTACCGTGAACTCGTTGCCGGTGGCCCCGACGACAGCGATTTCATGGACTGGGTCGATGTTTGGGCGCTGGCCGTCAACGAAGAGAACGCGGCCGGTGGCAAAGTCGTGACCGCTCCGACCAACGGGGCGGCCGGCATCGTGCCGGCGGTGCTCAAGTATTACCTGAAATTCATGCCGCAGGCCTGCGACGATGGCATCGTCGATTTCCTGTTGACTGCCGGTGGGATCGGCATACTTTACAAGAAGAATGCATCGATCTCGGGTGCGGAAATGGGTTGCCAGGGAGAGGTCGGCGTGGCCTGTTCGATGGCCGCGGCCGGGCTGGCCTCGACGCTGGGTGCGAGCAACGGGCAAATCGAAAATGCCGCGGAAATCGGCATGGAGCACAACCTGGGCCTGACCTGCGACCCGATCGCCGGGCTCGTGCAGATACCGTGCATAGAGCGCAACGCGATGGGCTCGATCAAGGCCATCAATGCCGCGCGTATGGCCTTGCGCGGCGATGGCAAGCACATGGTCAGCCTCGACCAGGTCATCGCGACGATGCACCAGACCGGTCTGGACATGTCGACCCGGTACAAGGAAACCTCGAAGGGCGGTCTAGCGGTCAACGTTCCCGAATGCTGAGAGGGACTCAGGCGGCGAATGGGTCGCCCGGGTTGGCCGGAAAATCGATGCTGGCCGGATAACGGCTCGCGACGTTGAAAACATCGCCGCCAATCTCGAACAAGGCATAAGCGGCGGTTGGCATATTGTCGATGCGACCCGCGGCGAGGCGATTGACCAGGCTGGTCAAGCCGGGGTTATGACCGACCACCATCAGGTTGCCGCTGGCGGCGTGGGTCCGGATCTGGCTTATCAGGGTATCGGGACTGGCCAGGTAAAGGTCGTCTGTGCGAACGATTTGCTGCGCATCGAAACCGAGCACGCGGCTGACGATTTCAGCGGTTTCCCGCGCGCGTAACGCTGTGCTGCAAATCAACGTCAACGGATTAAATTGCCTGTCGCGCAGGCGCTGACCCATTTGTTGCGCTTCCAGCCGGCCTCGCTCGCTGAGGCTGCGTACCCGGTCAGCTTCGTCCTGTGGCCAGTCCGCCCTGGCGTGGCGCATCAACAACAGCTTGTTCATCGCACCTCAATCCGCCACCCGCACCTGGACGCGTCCGTCCACGACGCGGGTTGCGAACGTCGCAACGGCTTCATAGGCGGGGGGCGTCAGCGCCTCACCGGTGCGCAGGCAGAAACGCGCACCGTGGCGCGGGCAGATGATCTGGTCATTGTCGATCGGACCGCCAGTCAACTCTTCGCCATCGTGGGTACAGATATCCTCGATCGCGTAAAACTCGCCTGCGACATTAAAAACCGCGATCAGGAGGTCGTCGACATCGATCACTTCATAGCCGCCGGGCTCGAGTTCATCGGCCATGGCGACGTCATGCCATTGTTCGCCCATTATTTTTACATCATGCCGGTCTGCAGGCGTGCCGCATCCGACATCATGCTCTGGTTCCAAGGCGGATCGAATACCAGTTCCACCTGTGCCTGTTCAACCGTCGGGATCAGTTCAAGTTTCGAACGCACATCGTGAATCAGCATTGGACCCATACCGCAGCCGGGCGCGGTCAGCGTCATCTCGATATCGATCCTGCGCTGACCGTCGTCATTCTTGCTCAGTTTGCAGTTATAAATAAGCCCCAGGTCGACGACGTTGATCGGGATCTCCGGGTCGAAACAGGTCCTGAGCTGTTCCCAGACCACCTTTTCGACATCCTCGTCCTGCGCGTTGTCCGGCAGGGTAGGGAGCGGAACCGGGTCTTTGCCCAGGGCGTCGGCATCGCGACCGGCGATCAGGAACAAATTGCCTTCGATGTACACGGTAAAGCTGCCGCCCAGCGATTGCGTGATATAGCCGATGCTGCCTTGCGGCAGCGTCACTTCGTTGCCCGCCGGGATCAGCACGGCCTGGCAGTCGCGGTACAGGGTGATCGGTTCGCTGTTATGAAAATTCATGGCTTATTCCGTGCTTACCGATGCCGCTTCGGCGCCGGTGTCGTTTAATGCCGCCAGCAAAGTATGCCAGCACAGGCTGGCGCATTTGACCCGGGTCGGGTAGTCGCGGACGCTCGCCAGCGCGGCCAGCTTGCCCAGTTTCGCAGGGTCTGGCGCAAAGTCGGATTCCGTCAGCATGCTATGCACCTCGCTGAACAATGCTTCGGCCTCGCTCTCGTCCATGCCCAGCAACGCTTCGGTCATCATCGACGCAGACGCGATCGAGATCGCGCAACCGCTGCCTTCGAAACTGACATCGGCGATTTTCCCATCCACGACGTCAAGATAAACGTGCAGCTTGTCGCCGCACAATGGGTTAAAGCCCTCGGCCACGCGATCGACTGTTTCCGGCCGGCGAAAATTCCGCGGGCTGCGATTGTGATCGACGATCACATCGTGGTAAAGCTGGCGCAGATCCATCAGCCGAGCACCTCCTTGGCGTCTCTGACCGCGGCCACTAGCTGGTCTATTTCGGCCGCGGTGTTGTAGATGCCAAACGACGCGCGCGCGGTTGCCGGCAGCCCGAAACGCTCCATGACCGGCATCGCACAGTGGTGACCCGTGCGGATGGCGACCCCGTGATGATCGGCGATCGTGCCCAGGTCATGCGGGTGAACCCCATCGACGACGAAAGAGACCAGCGCGGTCTTGTGCTCGGCCGTGCCGATCAGGCGCAGGCCGGGAACAGCCGAGAGCGCTGTGGATGCCAGGCGCATCAGTTCATGACCATGGGCGGCAATCCGCTCCATGCCGATGTTTTCCAGGTAAGCCACCGCCGCACCCAGGCCGATGGCGCCGGCGATGTTCGGCGTGCCGGCCTCAAACTTGTGCGGTAACTCGTTATACACGGTTTTCTCAAAGTCCACGGCAAGAATCATTTCGCCGCCGCCTTGCCACGGGGGCATGTTTTGCAGTATTTCCTCGCGCCCGTAAAGGACGCCGATGCCGGTCGGGCCATACATCTTGTGGCCGGAAAACGCGTAAAAATCACAATCGATGCTGCGCACGTCCACACCGACATGCGGCAATGCCTGCGCGCCATCGATGACCGTCACGATTCCCCGCCGGCGGGCCTCCGCGCAGAGTTCGTGTACCGGGTTGATGGTCCCGAGCGCATTGGAAATATGGCCAAACGCTGCGATCCGCGTTTTATTGCCGAGCAGTTTTTTCCAGGCATGGAGTTCCAGTTCACCGCGGTCATTGATCGGCGCGACCTTGAGCACTGCGCCGGTCTGCTCACAAACCATTTGCCACGGAACGATGTTGGAGTGGTGTTCCATCCAGGTGATCAGGATTTCGTCACCCGGTTTTAAGGTGCTGCGCGCGAAAGCCTGGGCCACCAGGTTGATCGCTTCGGTGGTGCCGCGGGTAAAAATAATTTCTTTGCTGCTGGCTGCATTGATAAAGTGGCGCAGCGACTCTCTTGCCCCCTCGTAGGCCTCGGTTGCGCGCTGGCTCAGGGTGTGTATGCCGCGGTGAACATTGGCGTGATCGTGGCGGTAATAATCGGCGACTGCGTCGATGACCTGGCGGGGCCGCTGGGCGGACGCGGCGCTGTCGAGATAGGCCAGCGGACAGCCGTGAATCTGTTGCTCGAGGATCGGGAAATCGGCCCGGATCGAAGCGAAATCCGGTGTGTCTTGTTGCCTGGCTGTCTGCGCCTCACTCATGTGGCCACCAGTTCGTCAGCGTTTTCGAGATCGGGCAGGCGGCCAATCAGGTGTTTGGAAAGCGCGGCGCGCAGGGTCTGGTTTTCCAGGCGCAACACGACGTCTTCGGCAAAAGCGAAAGTCAGCAAGCCGCGGGCCTCGTCTTCCGGGACTCCGCGCGAACCCAGGTAGAACAGGGCATCGTTATCGAGTCGGCCGATGGTCGCGCCATGGCTGCATTGCACATCGTCGGCGTAAATTTCCAGTATTGGCTGGGTGTCGATCTCGGCGCCTTCGCTGAGCAGCAGGTTGCGGTTGTTCTGTTTCGCCACGGTTTGTTGTGCATCGCGATGCACGACGGCCTTGCCGCAAAAAACGGCGCGCGCCTGGCCATCGATTATTCCGCGGTAATCCTGGAAGCTGCTGGCGCCGGGCTCGCGATGGTTGACCAGCGTGTGGTTGTCGATATGCTGTTTGCCGCCGGCCAGGTACAGACCGTTTAGCACCAGCTCTGCGCCGCGGCCCAGCAGCTCGAATTGCATGTTGGTGCGGGCCAGCCTGCCGCCGAGGCTGAGGTTGTGGCTGACCAGTCGCGAGCCTTCCGCCTGGTGCGCAAACAGCGATCCCAGGTGAAAAGCGCTGTCGCTTTCGGTCTGGACACGGTAATGCGTCAGTTGTGCCCCCCTGGCCAGGTCGATCTCGGTCAGTGCGTTGCAAAGACCGGCGCTGCCCGGGGCGCCGTCGTAATGTTCGATCACCGAAGCCTTGCTGTCGGTGCCTGCCCGGATCAGGATCCGCGGGTGGCTGGCCGTGTTCCGGCCGGTTTTCTGCGAGTAAAACAACAGGTACAGCGGACGGCTCAGTTCCTGCCCGGCCGCCAGCTCGATGACGACTCCTTGTCCGAGGAAGGCGCGGTTCAGCGCCGCAAACTGGTGCGTCGCCGGGTCGGGTTGCGGCAGCAACCCGCCGGCCAGGGCTGGATCGTCGCGCAAGGCGTCGGCCAGCAGGCGGATTCCGTTTTCGGCAAACTCGGACTCGGCGGACAGCGCCGGCGAATAGAGACCGTCGACGAACACGATGCGGATCGCGTCCAGGTTTATGATCCCGATGTCGCCGCCGGGAACTGCCTGTTCCAGGGGTAGAGCGAACGGTTGTTTCTCGATAATTCTCAGCCGCGTGTATTTCCAGTACTCGTCACGCGGGCCGGGCAGGCCGGTATCCAGGAATTCCTGCATCGCCTGCGCGCGCACCTGGTGCACGAATTCGCCCCCCGGGGCCTCCGGCTGACGGGAGAAATTGTCCTGCAGGCTTTCTAGCATCGCGCTCATGCGCTGACGGCCTCCTGGCGTAGCCAGTCATAACCCTTTTCTTCCAGTTCCAGGGCCAGTTTCGGCCCCCCGCTGCGCACGATCCGGCCATCGTTTAGCACATGGACTTTGTCCGGCTTGATGTAATCGAGCAGACGCTGGTAATGAGTGATCAGGACGATGGCGCGCTCCGGGTCGCGCATCGTATTGACCCCGCTGGCGACGACTTTCAATGCATCGATATCCAATCCTGAGTCGGTTTCATCGAGCACGGCGAGGCGTGGTTCCAGCACCACCATTTGCAGGATTTCGTTGCGCTTCTTTTCGCCGCCGGAAAAGCCGGCATTGACGCTGCGGTTCAGAAACGACTCGTCGATCTGCATCAGCTTCATTTTTTCCTGGATCACGGTCAGGAACTCAAACGCGTCCAGCGGAGCCTCGCCACGGTATTTGCGTTGTGCGTTCAGCGCCGCCTTGAGCAGGTAGACATTGTTGACGCCCGGGATTTCGACCGGGTACTGGAAGGCGAGGAACAGGCCTCGCCACGCTCTTTCCTCGGGGCTGAGATCGAGTATGTCCTCGCCGAGGTAACTGACCTCGCCGCTGACTTCATAGCCTTCGCGACCGGCGAGTACCTGCGCCAGCGTGCTCTTGCCGGAACCGTTCGGACCCATGATCGCGTGTACTTCACCGGCGGCAACCTGCAGTGACAGATCGCGCAGTATGGGCTTGTCGCCAATGCTAACGCTGAGTTTATTAATATTCAGTAATATATTGTTTTTACTCATTTATTTATTTCCAATTTCTCAACCAATAGCGCCTTCAAGGCTGACGGCGAGCAGGTTCTGCGCCTCGACCGCGAATTCCATCGGCAATTCCTTGAACACTTCCTTGCAGAAACCGTTGACGATCATGTTGATGGCGTCTTCTTCCTCGATCCCGCGCTGGCGGCAATAAAAAAGCTCGTCCTCGCTGATCTTCGAGGTGGTGGCTTCGTGCTCGATCTGGGCATCGGGTTCTTTGACTTCCATGTAAGGGAAGGTATGCGCCGCGCAACGGTCACCCATCAGCAGCGAGTCGCATTGGGTGAAATTGCGCGCACCGGTTGCTCCCGGCAGCACCTTGACCAGCCCGCGATAAACAGTGCTCGCCCGGCCTGCGGATATGCCCTTGGAGATGATCGTGCTCCGGGTGTTTTTGCCGATATGGATCATCTTGGTCCCGGTATCCGCCTGTTGCAGGTTGTTGGTTACCGCGACGGAATAAAATTCGCCGACCGAGTGATCGCCGCGCAGGATGCAACTGGGGTATTTCCAGGTAATCGCCGAACCGGTTTCCACCTGGGTCCAGGAAATGCGCGAGTGGTGACCGCGGCAGTCGCCGCGCTTGGTCACGAAGTTGTAGATACCGCCACGGCCTTCCGCGTCGCCGGGGTACCAGTTCTGCACTGTCGCATACTTGATTTGCGCGTCATCCATTGCGATCAGTTCCACCACCGCGGCGTGCAACTGGTTTTCGTCGCGCATCGGCGCCGTGCATCCTTCGAGGTAACTGACATAGCTGCCTTCCTCGGCGATGATCAGGGTGCGCTCGAACTGACCGGTCTTGGCTTCGTTGATGCGAAAATAGGTGGACAATTCCATCGGGCAGCGCACGCCTTTGGGGATAAACACGAAGGAACCATCGCTGAACACGGCCGAATTCAGGCAGGCATAAAAATTGTCGGTGTAGGGGACGACGCTGCCAAGATATTGCTCGAGCAGTTCCGGATGTTCCTGCACCGCTTCCGAGAACGGGCAAAAAATCACCCCGGCCTCCGCGAGCTTTGCCTTGAAAGTCGTGGCCACCGATACGCTGTCGAAGACCGCATCGACGGCAACGCCGGCCAGGCGGGCGCGTTCGTGCAACGGGATGCCAAGCTTTTCATAAGTCTCCAGCAGCTTCGGATCCACCTCGTCCAGGCTTCGCGGCGCGTCGTCGGACGTTTTCGGTGCGGAGAAATAGGAAATCTCCTGGAAATCGATGGGCGGGTAGTGCACATGGGCCCACGCCGGGGTCGCCATCGTCTGCCAGTGCGCAAACGCCTGCAGCCGCCAGTCCAGCATGAACTTCGGCTCTTTCTTTTTCTTCGAAATCACACGGACGACCGACTCATCGAGCCCGGGCGGAATCGTGTCCGATTGAATGTCGGTAACGAAGCCGTGTTTGTACTGGCCGCCAATAAAATTTTCGAGTTCCTGATTTTGCTTGCTCATCGTCTGTCGGTCTCCTGGGTAATCGGAATACCCATCAGTTTTATCGGTGCCATTCTGAATTCGGCGGCGGCCAGGTGCGGCAATCGAACCTCATCCAGCGCGCGCCGGATCGCGACGTTAATTTTTTGCCACGACGAACTGACGCCGCAAACATCCTCCAGTTCGCAATGGCCCACCGATCCACTGCACTGGGTAATGGCCACTGGCCCTTCCAGCGCATCGATCACATCGGCTGCACTGATCTCCTCAGGTGCGCGCGACAACAGGTAACCGCCCTTGGCCCCCCTGGCCGAGACCACCAGGCCCGCGCGGGCCATCAGTTTGAGCAGCTTGCTGACTGTGGGTAAGGCCAGGTGCGTATCGCGCGCGACCTCGGAAGCGCTTTGCCACCGGGTCGGGTTAGTTGCCAGGAAAGACAACACCATGGTTCCGTAGTCGGTCAGTCTGCTCATTTTCAGCATCGGAATACCCTCGAGTACTCAATCAGGACTATTTTAGTACTAATTGACCTGCCAGAACAGCCCGGAACCTTATTTTTCAGCGCTTTCGGCAGGAAACCTGGCCACATTTGGCCCCGCATTTGCTATCCTTGCGCCACTTGGGACGCCGTCGCGCGTCCTGGTCTGCAACGCGATTGCAGGCTCGCTGAAACCACGAAACCCGGAGATCACAAGATGAGTTTCAAGGATATGGAATCCGTTGCCCTGGCGATGGTTACCCCGGGGAGGGGGATACTCGCCGCCGACGAAAGCGGCCCGACGATCAAGAAAAGATTCGACCTTATAGACACAGAATCAACTGCAAAAAGCCGCCGGACCTACCGTGAAATGCTGTTCACAACGCCCGGCCTCGCCGACTACATCAGCGGCGTAATCTTGTATGACGAAACCTTGAGGCAACAGACCGCCGATGGTGTGCTGTTTCCCGCGCTGCTGGCCAACCTGGGCGTCATCCCGGGGATCAAGGTCGATACCGGCGCCAAGGATCTCGCTGCTTTCCCCGGTGAGAAAGTCACCGAGGGGTTGGATGGTCTGCGCGAACGCCTGGCCGAGTACCACGAAATGGGAGCGCGGTTCGCCAAATGGCGCGCCGTCATCACCATCGGCGATGGCATCCCCAGCGATTTTTGCCTGCAGGCCAATGCGCACGCGCTGGCCCGCTATGCCGCGCTTTGCCAGGAGACCGGCATCGTACCGATAGTCGAACCCGAAGTGCTGATGGATGGCAAGCACACATTGGCGGCGTGCGAAGAGGTAACGAATCGGGCGTTGACCGCGGTCTTTGCGGCGCTGGCCGAACACCGCGTGCATTTGCCCGCCATCGTGTTAAAGCCGAACATGGTGATTTCGGGCAGCGAATGCGCCGATCGCGCCGGACCGCGGGAGGTCGCGGAGGCGACCGTGCACTGCCTGACCGCGCAGGTGCCGGCGGAGGTCCCGGGGATTGCATTCCTGTCCGGCGGACAAGGCGCTGAAGAGGCGACCGAGCATCTGGGGATCATGAACACCATGGGTCCGCACCCTTGGAAACTGAGCTTCTCCTATGGCCGCGCTTTACAGGCGCCGGCGCTGGCCGCCTGGCAAGGCAAGGATGAACGACTCGGTGACGGCCAGCAGGCATTGCTCAAACGAGCACGCCTCAATGGTCTGGCCAGTTCCGGTGGGTACCAGACCGATATGGAAACTGCTGCCTGAAGCCGTTGTTGTCGGGGGGCGGTCCGGGCGGTGCAGTGCAGGCTGGAATTACCGGTAGCCGAATCGGCGGTCCGGCTTGCGTTCTAGTATCGGTCTTTTCTTCTTTTCTTCTTTTGGCAGGTATTCTTTGAGTTCATCGCGGCGGGCATCGAAACGGGCGCGCTGGAATTCATTGAGGCCGGGCAATTCGAGCGCCAGCTTCAGTTGCTGAATCGCCTGCGGCAGCAACCCGTTCAGCACATAATATTCCGACATGTAGTAGTACGCTTCGGCCACATCGCCGGCCGAATTGGCCGCCCTCGCGATCAGTCTCGCCTGGTCCGGGGTTGGCGTTATGTTGTTGAGCAGATCGAGCAAAAGTTCATGCGCCTGGTCCGGCCGATCTGCCTTCATCAAGACCTGGCTGTAACGAATGGTCAGCGGCACATTGCGCGGGAACAAAGCGACGGCCCGCCGGAAAACTGCCAGCGCTTTTTCGGGCCTGCCGTCAGCCATCAGCGCCAGGCCGTAGGCCGAATGCAAATCGATGATGTTTTCATTTTCGACCTGCAGTTCACGGAATATATCCGCCGCCTGGTTCGCCTTGCCGGCCCGCAACAAAGCGAGTGCGGAGCCGTAAACCCAGGCCGGATCAGGCGGCACGTTCTGCAGGTAGGCAGTATTGCGGTAGTAAGCGACCGCTTCGTTGGCTGACCGGAACGCACGCACTCTGATCCGCTCCTGGGTCAGGCGATAGCCGATGCTGTCGTCGCGGACGACCGCCTGGTAGCGTGCGGCGCGGTTGGTTGACTCGGCAATCCGAGCCGAACTGCTCGGATGAGTTTGCAGAAATTCCGGTATCGAACCAGGCGCCCGGGTATTGGTCTTGCCAAGTTTGGCGAAAAAAGACGTCATGCCATAGGGATCGAAACCACTGGCGGCCAGGGTGCCGATTCCGATCCGGTCCGCCTCGTATTCGTTGGCGCGGGTGTAATTGATCTGAGCCTGAATTGCCAGCCCCTGTGCGGCCATAATGCCGCCTTGCATGGTTGAAGCACTCGCGTCGGTGGCGGAGCCGATAATAATGGTTGCAAGTATTGCCGCCGTCGCCGCCAGACTGGATCCCCGGCTGTCGAAAATGCGTCGTTCGATATGGTTTTGCGTTACGTGGGCGATTTCGTGGGCCAGTACACCGGCGAGTTCGCTTTCATTTTCCGAGGCGAGGATCAGACCGGAATTGATGCCGATGTACCCACCTGGCAGGGCGAAGGCATTGATTTTCGAATCGTTGACTACAAAAAATTCAAAATCTTCGCCACCGGCGTTCGAGTTCGCCACCAGGGTCTGGCCCAGGTTCTGAATGTATTCCTCGACCTCCGGATCGTTTAGCAGTTGACCGCTATCGCGCAGTTGCTTGCGAACCATATAGCCGATTTGCTCTTCTTCGATCGATGAAAACACCGAGTCCGATGGGCTGCCAATATCGGGCAGGTCAGACGGCTCGGTGGCGGCCTGGGCCAGCATCGGCAAAATCAGGGACATACAAAAAATCAGGCAACGCAAATCTGGTCTCCGCCGGGGTGCACCGGTTCACAAGCATGACAGATGTCTAGACACTAACCAAGCCCAAGGGTTCCTTGAGCCTACCCCAGGCCTTGTTTAAAACAATAAGAAAAACAATAGTTTAAGTAAATAATCTGAGAAACAACATCATTACAGAGTGTCGGATGCGTAATCGGCCAGCCTGGAGCGTTCACCGCGCATCAAGGTCACATGCCCGGAATGCCCCCAGTCGCGAAAACGGGTGACGACATAGGTCAGCCCGGAAGTGGTTTCGGTCAGGTAGGGCGTATCGATCTGGCTGAGGTTGCCCAGGCAGACCAGCTTGGTACCGGGACCGGCCCGGGTGATCAGCGCTTTCAACTGCTTGGATGTCAGGTTCTGCGCTTCGTCGATAATGATAAAGCGGTTCAGGAAAGTACGGCCGCGCATAAAGTTCATCGAACGAATCTTGATGCGGTTGCGAATCAAGTCCTGGGTAGCGGCCCGTCCCCAGTCGCCGCCTTCGCCGCTGCCGGTCAACACTTCCAGGTTGTCCATCAACGCACCCATCCACGGTTCCATTTTTTCTTCCTCGGTGCCCGGCAGGAAACCGATATCCTCGCCCAGCGGGACCGTAACCCGGGTCATGATGATCTCGCGGTAGAGGTTTTGCTCCAGTGTCTGGGTAAGACCGGCGGCCAGGGTCAGCAAGGTTTTGCCGGTGCCGGCGGCGCCGAGTATTGTGACGAAGTCCACTTTCGGATTCATCAGCAGGTTCAAAGCGTAATTCTGCTCGCGGTTACGCGCAGTGATCCCCCAGACGTTGTGGTGCTCGTTGCGGTAATCGGTCACCGTTTCGATAATTGCGTCGCCGTTTTCAAGGCGGCAGATGGAGGCGTTAAAAGCGCTTTCGTCTTCCGTATAGACAAACTGATTGGGATACCAGCTGCTGACCTGAGGTCCCGAGACGCGATAAAAAGTCCGTCCTTCCTCTTTCCAGGAATCCATTTCCTTGCCGTGCTCGCTCCAGAAATCCGGGGCCAGCGCTGCCGCGCCGGTAAACAGGACATCGACATCATCGAGGGCCTTGTCATTGAAATAGTCTTCCGCGTGGACACCGAGGATTGCCGCCTTGATACGCAGGTTGATGTCCTTGGATACCAGCGTTACATGGCAATCGGATTGCTCGATCTGCAGGGACAGCGTGTTGGCAAGGATGGTGTTGTCGGCAACCGTCCCGGGCAAGTCGTCCGGCAGTACATTGCCCACCGGCCGGGTCTGGAAAAACAGCCGGCCGGTCTGCGCTTTGGGTTTGCCATCGTCGTGAGTGCCGGTCGGCAAAGGAATGCCGTGGCCTATCTCATCCTTGCTGGCGTTTTCGATCAACTCGTTAAAAAACCGGCTGATCTGGCGGACGTTGCGGGATTCCTCCGACATCCCTTTTTTCCGGGCGTCCAGTTCTTCCAGTACCACCATCGGAATGTGAATGTCGTGTTCGTCGAAACGGAAAATGGCGGCCGGGTCGTGCATCAATACATTGGTATCGAGAACAAAAACTCGGCGGGAAGTCGGGTCCATCGGTGTCAAATCATTTCCTCCTATAATAACGATGCTTCAGTTGCCAAGGGTTTTCACGGCATCCAAAACTTCAGCGACATGTCCCTTGACTCGAACCTTGCGCCATTCCTGGCGCAACACCCCTTGTTGGTCGATCAAGAAGGTGCTTCTTTCGATGCCCATGACCTTGCGGCCGTACATGTTCTTTTCGCGGATGACATTGAATAGCCGGCAGAGTTTTTCATCGGGATCCGATAGCAAATCGAAGTTGAAGCCCTGTTTCTCGCGGAATCGCTCGTGTGACGACAAGCTGTCGCGGGAGACGCCAAAAACAACCGTTTTCTGCCTTTTGAATTTCGCGAGCTGGTCCCGAAAATCTTGCCCCTCGAGCGTGCAGCCCGGGGTGCTGTCCTTCGGGTAAAAATAAACCACCAGGTTTTTTCCGCGATAGTCCTTGAGGCTGACGATCTGGCCGCCGGTGGCGGCGACCGAAAAATCGGGTACTTTCTTTCCTATGCTGAGTTTTGTCAAGGATTTCTCCGCTCGGGCGATGACAACGCGCTAATTTTTCACCGGCTCCATGATCGCGTCGAGGTTGATGGAATCGCAGAACTCGAGGAACTCTTCCCGTAGGGTCGAGATATGCGCCTGCGCCGGGACCTTGATGGCCATCTGCACGGCGAACATCGGCGCGCCGGTATGCGCAGCCGGATAGCTCCGGGTATTGAGTTCGGCGATCTCGATGTTGCGTTCGACAAAAAACCCGGTCAACTGGTACACGATGCCCTGCTGGTCCAGGCATACCGCATCGATGAGGTAGGGTACGCGGTCCAGCTCGGTGGTCGTTTTCGACGCCAGGCGCAAACGGATCAACAGCGCGGACTCGTCGGCATATACCTGCAGGCCTTTTTCCAGTTTGCCCGAGGTGTGCCAGCCGCCGGCGACCATCAGCAACAAGGTGCATTCGCCGGCGACGACGCTCATCCGGCTTTCGATGATGTTCCCACCGCAATCGAGAATGATCTGGGTGATGTCGGAAATCAGGTCTGCCCGGTGCTCACCGAGTATGGAAATAACGATATTTTGTTTCATTTGCCTGGTTTGGGGTGCGGCGCTTCGCCTTTCGATCCCGGTCAGAGGCGACCTGTTTGCAGTGTACCTCGTTTAACGGGCATGGCAAGCCGGAGAAAAATCGCCGCCGCGCCCTTGCCTGTGCATGGACATCGCCGGTACCATCGCCAGCCCCGGGGCGATCACCGCTTTTGTACCCGGGTCGATGGAGAAACATGATGTTTGCCGGCAGCTTCGTGGCCCTGGTCACACCAATGGAATCCGAGGGCGGTCTTGCGCTGGACGCTTTCGACCGGCTGCTGGACTGGCATGTCGAATCCGGCACCGATGGTATCGTCATCGCCGGCACGACCGGCGAGTCGGCGACGCTGACGATCGCAGAGACCCGCGCCCTGGTCGAGCGGGCGGTCAAGATCATCAACGGCAGGATTCCTGTGATCGCTGGTTCCGGCACCAACTCGACCGCCGCGACCATCGAGCGCAGCCGGCAGATGGCCGAGGCGGGCGCGGATGCCTGCCTGATCGTGACTCCTTATTATAACAAGCCGACCCAGGAGGGTTTGTATCGGCACTACCGCGCCATCGAAGCAAAGTGCCCGGCGCCGATACTGCTATACAATGTGCCGGTCCGGACCTGTTGCGACATGCTACCGGAGACGGTGGCGCGGCTGGCCGAACTCAAGGGTATAGTCGGCGTCAAAGAAGCAACCGCCGGTGATCAAAGAGCGCGGGAAATTCGTGCCCTGTGCGGCGACGATTTTGCCATTTTCAGCGGTGACGATCAGACGGCGCTGGAATGCATGGCGGCAGGGGCCGATGGCGTAATATCGGTGACCGCCAACCTGGCGCCGCAACTGTTTGGCGAGATGTGCGCGCTGGTAAAGGATGGCAAGCTGGCCGAAGCCAGGGATATAGACGAGACCCTCAGCCTTTTGCATCGCGATCTGTTTGTCGAAGCCAATCCGATTCCGGCAAAATGGGCGCTGCATCGCATGGGGCTGATCCCGGATGGCCTGAGGCTGCCATTGACGCCACTGGCGGCTGAATATCATGCGATTGTTGAACTGGCGATGGAACACGCCGATATCGATGGAGTGAATGAATGAAAGTTGTACCAACCACACTGCTGCTGGCCATGGTTTTGCTGACGACGGCATGCGCAGGGGTCAGTTGCGATACCCCCCAGCCATACCAGCAGGCGACCCTGGGCGAAGCGATGCATGTGCCCGCCGGAATGGATTCGCCAATTGACGATAGCGTTCAGGCGATCCCGGACGGCGAGGTCGGCGGCGAACAGTTCAAGAACGGAAGGTGCCTGAAAGAGTCACCCAGCTTTTTTTATGGCAGCAAGACTTTTGCCGTCATGCCCGACCAGGAGGATTTCAAGATCCCGGCGCCGCAGGCGGGCGTGCCCGAGGATGACTGACAGACGATTGATATGGCGAAGGGGGCCTGCGCTAACCTGCGCGCCGCTTGCGGGTGAGCACGCGCGCTAGCGTGTGCGAATTCATCCCGCCCGGTTAGGCTGGCATATTGTTTTTTGAAGAGAAGCGATGAGACAAATACGGAGAGGTGTCCGAGTGGCTTAAGGAGCTTGCTTGGAAAGCAAGTGTGCGGTAACCCCGTACCGCGGGTTCGAATCCCGCCCTCTCCGCCATCTATCTTAATAAAAACAATAAGTTACAATAAAAAATCGTGCCAAAGTAGTGCCTAATATGTCTGTTTTTGGCTCTGTTTGGCACGATTTCGGCACGATTTTTCTTATACCTAACTCACCGGGGGAACAGGGTTAGAAGCTGGTGTCTGAAATGGTTGGCACGAATCGCAGCAGGTCACGTTACCTAATGTAACTTTTTTAACGCGTTAATCAACCTTGCTGCGTCATCCGATAAACCCACAGCCTGAGCAAACGCAACCAGCTCTACGAGAATTCCATCAGTTGTGTGAGCTTGTATTTTCTCTCAACGGCACCGAGGCATCTCCTAGAGGCTTAGCGTCACGGTTAATTAGGGGCGTTGCCATGTAAAGCCCACGAAAATTTGCACCCCAAGCTAGACAACAAACAACTGACTTAGTCTCACCGCCAATTATTTTGTCGAGGTCGACAGCTATCACAATTGGTTGTCGTTTGAGTCCGGCGGCTCGCCAAGCGCGACTGTAGATATTTTCAACCAAAAGACGACGGAGTACGCAACTACCGCGCCTGATGTCCGGGTCCTTTATGTCTGGCCCCCAACCATCCCTAAGGTGCTCAAGATCTTCAATGACTACTTTCAGCTCGGTTGGGTTCATAAATAATCTAAGGCTGTCAGATCAAGTTCTAATTACTATAGTTTAGCCATTTCAAGAGGTGAGTGAACGCTATTCATTTCTTGATACCTGCCGCCCACAGTGCCTCTGCTTTCGACCCCGCAAACGGGTCGGCATCAAGCTGGTCGATTTCAAGCTCGAATTTGGCCGGCTGTGGGAAAACGAATTTATGCGTGTCGTGCTGGCCGATGAAATCAGCCCCGATTCCTGCCGGCTGTGGGATGTGCGGACCAACGAGAAACTGGACAAGGACCGTTTCCGCCGCGATCTGGGCGGCGTTGCCGAGGCCTATTCGGAGGTCGCGCGGCGCCTTGGCATCATGCCCGAATCGATCCAAGCTGAAGTCAAGGGGCCGGTCCTGGTCAAGTGACCTGAGCGAAGCGAAGGTCATCCCCGCGAAAGCGGGGGTCTCGTCGTGGAAGTTTCTGTCTTGAAAGCCCGTGTCTTCGTCACCCTGAAAAACGGCGTGCTCGATCCGCAAGGAAAGGCGATCGGCCAAGCGCTTTCCAATCTCGGATTTTCCGGCGTCGGCAAAGTGCGCCAGGGCAAGATCATCGACATCGAATTGGCCGAAGACGACGAAACGCGCGCCCGCGCACAACTCACGGACATGTGCGAAAAACTTCTCACCAATATGGTCATCGAGAAATACGAGATCGAGCTCGTGGCATGAAATCGGCAATTGTCGTTTTTCCCGCTTCCAATTGTGACCGCGATGCGGCGACGGCCCTTGAAAATCTTACCGGAACCAGGCCGCATATGGTTTGGCATGGCGACGCGGAACTGCCCGAGGTCGATCTTATCGTGCTGCCGGGCGGATTCTCCTATGGCGACTATTTGCGCTCAGGGGCCATGGCGGCCCATTCACGTATCTTGCGTGACGTTAAGGACAAGGCCGAAAAGGGTGTCTCGGTGCTCGGCATTTGCAACGGTTTTCAGATTCTCACCGAAGCGGGCTTTCTTCCCGGCGTTCTGATGCGCAATGCCGGTCTCAAATTCGTTTGCCGGCCGGTGAAACTCGTCGTCGAGGAATCGCGATCGGCTTTCACGCGCGATTACGCCACGGGCGAGGTCGTGAGTTTTCCCGTGGCCAATGGCGACGGCAATTATTTCGCCGACGACGAAACGCTGGAGCGCCTCGAGGGCGAGGGCCGCGTCGCCTTTCGCTATGCGCCCGGAGACAACCCCAACGGTTCGCGCAACGGCATTGCCGGCATATTGAACGAGAAGCGCAACGTGTTGGGCTTGATGCCGCATCCCGAACGGGCTTGCGAATCGATGCCCGGCAGCACCGGTCGCACCGGCGGCACCGACGGCCGTGTCCTGTTCCAGAGCCTAATCGACACTTTGTCATGACCGAGATCACGCCCGAAATCGTCCGCGAGCACGGCCTCACGGACGAAGAATATGGCCGCAT